>CAZIYV010000069.1:0-16874 GCA_964543575.1 uncultured Pelotomaculum sp. | reverse complement strand
CAGAAGGCGTGATCCGCTTTGGCGGCGAGCCGCTGGAGCGCTGGCAGGGCCGAGCATTCGCCCGCAAGGTCGCCTACCTGCCCCAGTCGCCGCCAACGGCACTGGGCCTGCTCGTGCGCGAGCTGGTGGCGCTCGGGCGGTATCCCTGGCACGGGCCGCTCGGACGGTTCACGGCGCAGGACCGTGCCAAGGTGAGCGAGGCGATGGCGCTCGCCCATGTCGATGCGTTCGCGGAGCGCGGGGTGGGCAGCTTGTCGGGCGGCGAGCGCCAGCGGGTCTGGCTCGCCATGCTGCTGGCCCATGACCCGAGCTGCCTGCTGCTGGACGAGCCGACCTCCGCCCTCGATGTCGCCCACCAGTTCGAGGTGTTGCGGCTATTCGCCCAGGGCCTCTACCGCCCCTGTTCCCGCACTCATTATCTCCTGTGTGGTATAAGCCTCATCTATCAAATCCATAACCTTGCGATAGAACCGGGTGTTTGCGCCGGAAGATATTTCTCTTTGCCGCACAACATGGCTGAGCTTTTCAGCGTTATCCAGAGCCTGCAGCTTGCGCCAGGCCCTCTTGATATGAGTGATAATTCCCTTTATTGATACGCGGGCGCGATTTAAAGTATAGACATTCTTAATAAAATTAAAAGGGTAGAGACGGGGTGGTTCAAACACAACCATTTTGATATTGTGTCCAAGGTCTGCCAGTATTTTTTGGTGCAGCATGGCATATTCGCCCGCCCTGCATGGACCTATGCCGCCGGAAGTGACAATAGTGTCAGCACCCATTTCAATGGTCTCAAGATAAGTTCCAGTTAATATTTTTAGCGGGAAACAGGCAAACTCCGGCGAGTAACGGACTCCCAGATCCAGGGTGCGCTTACTGGGCCTGGGTGGTACAATCACTTCGTTGCCCAGGTCTTCCAAAAGCATTTTAAATGTACGCCAGGACTCGCCCATTCTTGGAAATGTCAGCTTCGGCACAGGTGGGCCTCCTTCCTGCGTCTGACCATATCCACGAAAGCTTCCAGGCGGGTGGCCATACCTGCCTCACCGGTATGTTCGTCAATCATCAGGGTCATAAAAGGGATTTCGCGGTGTTTTTTTGATTCCAGTTCTATGAGTTTATTCAAGAGGGAGTCAGGGCCACAACCGAAGGCTGTGAGATGGAGCACGCCGTCAATACGTCCATGAGCAAATAAGAAATGAGCAGCTTTTAAGGCAATATCGCTGAAGGTCCAGAACAGCCGCTTGGGCAGGTGACAATTATTCTGCATGGCTAGCAAAAAAGGATTTATGGTATCCGCGGTCAAGACGCTAACACCAAGCTTTCTCAATCTGCCCAATAAATTAACGCTGATAAAACTGTCGTATATGGCATAGGGATATCCTAAAACAGCAAACCTGAGGTTCGTTTCAGGCGGTGGAACTATATCAGTGTTCTTAGGGTTTTCGATCAGTGATACTGCTTCAACAGGGGTGAATCCTTTCCTGAGCAGCGTGTTATAGTGACGTAAAACCAGCCTGGCTTTGCAATAAGCCAGGAGTACAGAGTTTCGGCTTACTCCGAAAGATGCGCCCAGGTCCAGATACGTTTTTATAAGGGACAGATGTCCCTGACGGGTATCCATGCGCACGTCTATCACCGGTGGAATGTTGCTTAAAGAGTGCCGGATCATGTCAGGCAAGCCCAGGAATTTTGGACAATATACGGTTTTTCCGTTGAGGCATACAACCCTGGGGATAAAAAGGTAATCAACCTCGTCCTTTATCTCCATTACATGACCAAAAAAAAGTTTTATTGGTACGCATGCATCAGCAACTGCCTCGCGAACACCTTTGTCTAAAATATTTTTGGTTGTCCTGCCGGAAGTAATCACCTGAACGCCGATTTCATTAAAGAAGGCCCGCCACAACGGGTAGTAGGTATAATAAAGCAGGGCGCTGGGGATGCCAACTTTAACAGCCAAACCGGTGCCCCCTCTCACGTTTTAGATATATTTTTACTATACAGGTAAAAGCTTAAGGTTATGCCGGCTAACTCTTTTTACTGGATAAAATTCTATGCTGCACAATAAAATTCCTCTAAATAAAAACACAACAAAAAGGACCCATGTTAAAGGACAAAGTTTTTTGAAAGAGAATACATAATTTTGACAATAATTAATGATAATTAACTTGAAAGCTGACAAGACTTAATATGGGAGTGATGCAAACTGTCCGGAGAAAAAGAAAAAATGTTGTCCTCCAGGAGAGTATATGAAGGGAGAATTATCAACCTGAGGGTTGATACAGTCGCACTGCGAGACGGGAATACCTGTACCCGTGAGGTGGTGGAGTACGCGGGCGCTGTGGCCATTGTCCCGGTAAACGAAAAAGATGAACTGCTTCTTGTCAGGCAGTTTAGATACGCTGTCGGCCAAACTCTCCTGGAACTGCCGGCGGGCAAAGTAGAGCCGGGAGAGGATCATGCCACTTCTGCCGGCCGGGAATTGCATGAGGAAACCTGATACGAAGCAGAAAACATAGAACCATTGATCAGCTTTTTTACCACCCCTGGTTTTACCAATGAAAGAATTGACGTATTTTCAGCTACCGGCTTAACCCTGAAAAAACAGAATCTTGACGAAGATGAGTTTATTGATGTGGAGTTGGTGAGTTTTGAGAAAGCGCTGAATATGATTGCAACTGGTGAGATCTGTGATGCGAAGTCTGTAGCAGGCATACTCGCATATAACTATTTAAAAAGATTAACCTCTTCTTAAGTGAAGACAAGTCAAAATTTAGAACCGCAAATTTTCACCCTGGCGCTTCAGACACCAGGGTGAATTTCACTAATATCAGCGTTTTATATCTTATCGACCGGCCAAATATTTTTCAATAATGATTTTATTGCCTGACAGCCTGGCGGTCTGACATTCATCCGCTGCCGCGCCGGACCGGTTCGGTTGTTGTCTTGAATCTGCTATGCTCAGGGAAATCGGGTCGAGTCTGCGGGCAACAACCTTCGCGGTGCGGTCGCCATAGGCGCCGGCGTGGACATTACCACGGCAGCTTCCCATAATGAGTATGCTGCCGCCCGCTACTATTTCCGCGCCGGGATGAACATCGCCCAAGACCACAATGTGCTTGGGGTAGACAATGCGCTGTCCTGAACGTACGGATCTTTTAACCATAAGGGCAGCTTCCCCGGCATCGGTCGTAGGCGCCACTCGGGGAATTTTGCGGGGAGTTTTAGTCAGCTCGGTTCTGCTGGTGGTATGGTTTTCGTTATTAAGCTCCAAACCAAATTGGCGGCAGATATTTTCCAGTTCATTTTTTTGATTGACCGGGATTTCCTGGTGCCCCTGGAAAATGGAAAATTTAGCGCCTTTAAAAAAACCTCTGGATGACTCCATCTTGTTGAGCAGGTTTTTTCTGATCTCTTCAAAATTTTGGTTTGGGTCAAGGACTATTAATAGTCCGTTTTTTGTCCCTTTGATACTAATCATTTCATTGCCCACAAAAAGCACCTCTTTTAACACACATTTCATGTAATTGTAAAATTATTCGATCAGATTTGACTTATTCCTTCTTGAAATGAAAATAATCATTAAAATAAAACAGTTCAGCGCATAAAAATGTCACTATTGCGGAACTATCAATATAAGTTTATTTCAATATGGCTGGATAAGCTAATGACCATTCCTGTACTGAACCCGTAAGGAGCATCCCTGCACTAGAAGTCGCCGCCTACATATTATGGTAATAATACTAGGAAATTTTGCAGGAGGTAAAATAATGCCCGAATGGAGAAAGGATCCTATAGTTGACAGGTGGGTGATTATCGCCACCGAGAGAGGTAAACGTCCCCTGGACTACAAAGAAATAATTGAAGAAAAAAAATCTCAGGATTGCCCTCTGTGTGAAGGAAGCGAAATGAAAACTCCTCCAGAAATTATTGCTTACCGGGAACCCGGCACGGCAAGAGACACACCAGGGTGGTGGGTAAGAGTGGTGCCCAATAAGTTTCCCGCCCTTAAGATTGAAGGTGAACTTTCCCGGCAGCACCGGGGTGTTTATAATTATATGAACGGAGTGGGCGCGCACGAGGTGATCGTTGAATCCACCAGTCATATTAGCGGTATGGACATGCAAAGTGAAAAACAAGTGGAGGAGATTATCTGGATTTGGCGGGACCGTTCCATAGATTTGAGAAAGGATGCCAGGATAAAATATATTCAAATCTTTAAAAACAATGGCTCAGCCGGAGGTGCTTCACTGGAGCATACCCATTCCCAACTAATCGCCACCCCTCTTGTTCCAGCGGACATAAGACAGGAAATAAGCGGGATGAAGGATTACGCCAACCGGCATGGTTCATGTGTAATGTGCGATATGCTCAGGCAGGAAATGGCGGAACGGGACAGACTAGTTATTGATGGAAATCATTTTGTAAGTTTCAGCCCTTTTGCATCCAGGTTCCCCTTTGAAACATGGATAGTGCCCAAAGAGCATCAGTATGACTTTGTGCAAATCAGAGAGGCTCAGGTACGTGATTTAGCTGTGGTACTAAGAAGCACCTTGAGTAAGCTTTCTCTTATGATTAAGAATGTTCCCTATAATATGGTAATGCATACTACTCCTGTTAATCTGCAGGAGGAGACTCATTTCCACTGGCATCTGGAGATAATGCCGCGTTTGACCTTAATGGCCGGCTTTGAACTTGCAACAGGTTACTTTATCAATCCCACTCCGCCCGAAATGGCCGCCCAGGCCCTAAGAGAAACTGAAGAAATATTCCCGATCAGGGAAGAGTATATGAAGGAGGTGCGCCATTATGTTTGATCGACCCCTGAAAATATTAGTAGTCTCTTCAGAAGTCGTACCTTTCGCTAAAACTGGGGGGTTGGCGGATGTTGCCGGATCGCTGCCTAAAGCTCTCGCTGTAGTTGGCAATGACAACATGGGTAATGATGTCAGAGTAGCTATGCCCCGCTACCAGCAAATTGAGGCCGGGCTTTACAGAACGGATTTCCCTGTTCCGTTTAAAGACCGTTATGAAACGGCCATAATCAGGGAGGCATCGATTGAGTCTCAGTACCAGGGCGAGCGAAAAACAATTCCTGTTTATTTGGTCGACAACCATCATTATTTTTACCGTGACCGGATGTATATGTTTGATGATGAGGCGGAGCGCTTTGCCTTCTTCTGCCGCGCCGTTCTGGAGATGCTGCCGAAGCTGGACTGGCAGCCGGATGTTATCCACTGCAATGACTGGCAGAGCGGCCCGATACCTTTGTTCCTGAAAACACACTACCGCCAGGACCAGTTTTATAACCGCATCACCACCGTCTTTACCGTCCATAATCTACAATATCAGGGGAATTACCCCAAGGATGTCTTGCGTATCCTCGGCCTTGGTGAAGAGTTTTTCCACCCTGAAAGGCTGGAATTTTACGGCATGGTCAGCTTCATGAAAGCGGGTATTGTTTATTCTGATGTGGTCAACACGGTCAGCCGGACTTATGCCGCTGAAATACAGCGTCCTGAACTGGGAGAGAGAATGGACGGCCTGCTTAGAAAGCGCTCCAAGGATCTATACGGGATCGTAAACGGGATTAACTATCATGAGTTTAACCCGAAAACCGATCCACGCATTCACCGCAATTATGACAGCACCAGTGTATCAAATAAGAAAGAAAACAAGTATGCTCTGCAAAAGGAAATGAACCTGCCGGTTAAGGATGTCCCTCTAATCGGTCTGATCTCTCGTCTGGTTGATCAGAAGGGACTTGATTTGATCTCAGAAGTGATTGATGGGATGATGTCTGAAGATCTGCAGTTTGTTGTTTTAGGAAGCGGTGATAAATATTACGAAGACATGTTTGAGAGAATAAGAAGCCGCTATCCGGAAAAGATGGGGTTGTATCTGGGATTCAACGCTATTCTGGCCCAGCGGATATATGCAGGGTCGGATATGTTCCTGATGCCTTCACGTTTTGAACCATGCGGTCTGGGACAGCTGATCAGCCTTCGCTATGGGACTATTCCAATAGTAAGATTTACTGGAGGGCTTGCGGATACTGTGAATGACTATAACCAGGATACCGGCTCAGGCAACGGTTTCGGTTTTTCTGAGTATTCCAGTACGGAACTGCTGAGGACTATTAAAAGATCCATAAAATTTTACCGGGAAAATCCAACTCAGTGGGAAAACCTGGTCAGGAACGCCATGGAGCAAGATTTTTCCTGGGCGCGTTCAGGTGTGGAGTATCTGCAACTGTACCAGCAAGCTATGAGCACGCATTTATCTCTGCAAAGAATCGCATAGCCTTCTAATAAAAAAAGCCCGTCTTTAGCGGGTTTTTTTTATTTTTTGTCGCTAAATAGGAATATTCCTAATTGAAGCAGAATCACATCATCATTATTAATAGCAGTCTGCGCAGGAAAATTAACGTAACAAGCCGAATTGTTCAACTCAATATGGCATCAAAAGAAATCGAAGGCGTGTGTGAGATCATGGAGATAATCAACGTGGCCGCCGCGGTCATTGAAAGAAACACTAAGATTCTTATCGCTCAGCGTCCGGAAGATTCACATATGGGCCTGAAGTGGGAATTCCCCGGAGGCAAGATAGAGCCAGGAGAAGATATCGCCGGCTGTTTAAAAAGAGAAATTAAAGAGGAACTCGATCTGGTGATAGAGGTTGGGGATGAATTAACTGTAGTTGAGCATCACTACCGGGACAAAACAGTTGTTTTGCACTGTCGCTGGTGCCGGTATCTGGCTGGGGATGCCAAAACCCTGGACTGTCAAAGTTTTAAATGGGTGAGTATAGGTGAAATGAAACAATATGATTTTGCCGATGCGGATTGGCCTGTGGTTAGATTGTTAACAGAAGATTTTAGAAAGGAAGCAAGTCACCTTCCGGAGTGAACACCATTTGCTCCGGCGACCCGATGCTGTCAACAGAGGGTGATTTGGCAATTTCCCCATATAGTTTTTCTGAAACCAGGATCTCGGATAGGTGAAGGGTGTTGTAAATGCGGATAATTCTTGTTTCAGCCGGCTTTATCGCTCCAAGGCTTTTTAACGCCGCCGCCACGGCGTCCCGGTCACAGGGCAGTGTCATCGGCACCATGGCCCGCTGTACAAAAGTGCTGGTAAGAGCGTTAAGATAGATGGCGTCTCGGTCAAGTTTACCAGCCAGGCGCTCTGTGGTAAAGTCTGCCAGGCCGATACCATAAGCGTTTCCGTGAGCCTCCGGGGCTGCATCAAGGACTACGATTCTCTTTATTTTTGGACTATCCGGCTCGGGGACGCCCTGAATTCTAAGCCGGCCGATCACATTGGTGTCCATACCGGTACCGCTGAAATTTTTGCCGATTTGGTCAACAATCAGTATGTCCAGTTCCCCGGCAGGCAATCCTGGAAGAAATCCGCGGGCTTCATATAAGAGATTTTTCTCTGTTTCAAAAAAACCCTCTGGCTGTACCGCAACGATTTTCCTGGTCTGCTCGTAACAGTCTTCCATGATTGCAATGCCTAAAACCACGGGACAGGCGTCCAGCACTTTCTTTCCGCCTTCCGCTACAGCTCTGGACAACAGTTGCGGCTCGCAGCGGTGCAGGGAGGCCGCTCCGGCTGGACCACCCATGCCTACAGCCAGCATTTTAACCAGGCCGCTCTCATAGTCACCGTGGAAGGAGGTATGGGGCTTGATCCTGTTTACGACTATAATCGCATGACATTCAAGAGCTGCCCGGTTCAGATAAACCTCTCCATAAAAAGCTCTCCCGATCTCCACACAATCAACAGAGCAGACTATTTCAGCTCCAATATTTTCTTCGGTTAGACCCAGGGAAGCCAGTAAACTTCGCTGCCCTGAGGGATTTCCGGCACCGTGGCTGCCCATGGCAGCAAGGAGTACCGGAGTCGCGCCGAGAAAGCTTATATAAGCGGCCAGTTCCCTGAGGATCAGGTCAATATTTCTGATCCCCCTGCTTCCGGCGGTGATACCCACCCGCATACCCGGCCGCAATTTCAATGATAGTTTTGAGCCTAACAGAACTGCATTGATTTCTTCTTTCATGTTGACTAAACCAAGGCTGGGAAATTCCTGCCTTATTTTAATCATCCGCGGAAAATCCATAAGCTATTTGACCCGCCCGTCATCATCCTTATTTTCAGAGCCGAAGGACACACCCTGAATGCTCACGTTCACCTGTAAAACCTTTAACCCGGTCATGCTCTCAACGGCATTCCTCACGCTGGTTTGAACCTGGTGGGCTACTTCCTGAATGTGAGCGCCATAATCAACGATTATAAATATGTCTATGGTCGCCTCTTTTTCTCCAACCTCGGCCTTTACACCCCTGGAGAGGTTTTTGCGGCCGAGTTTTTCAGCCAAACCGCCAGCGAGTCCGCCGCTCATGCCTGCTACCCCGGCGACCTCAGATGCTGCCAGACCGGCTATGATTGTTACAACATCTTCAGAGATTTTGATAGCGCCCTGGTCTCCGTTCTTGATAATTAAATCATTATCTTTTAATTCCATCACAACGCCTCCCAAATATTACTAATTTATTATAGCATTCATAGATAAGTCCTGTCCACAAAAGGATAGTAAAGAATAAAAGATGAGAAAGGGAAAAGGGATAACTGGGTAGAATATCCTGATAAGACAATATAAGAATAGATAGGAGGTATATCCGTGTCGATTTATCGCACAATGTTATTTGCTCCTGCCAATGACCTGCGCAAAGTTGGGAAAGCCCTGCTGCTGAATGCTGATGGGACAGTACTTGACCTGGAAGACGCCGTAGCTCTCAGTGAAAAATCAAATGCCAGAAACGCTCTGAAAGAAGCGCTGGCGCTGCCGCGCAGGGGTGATGTTTTCATCCGGGTCAACAGCGCCCAAACAGATTTTATTCTGGCTGATTTGCTGGCCGCGGTCACAGAAGGAGTGAAGGGACTGGTCCTGGCCAAGTCCGAGTCGGCGGAAGAGATACGTCAGATTGACTGGCTGATGGAAAAGATTGAAAAGGAGCGCGGCATAACCGCCGGAAGCCTGGAACTGATTCCGTTTATAGAAAGCGCCAACGCTATTGTCAATGCCTTTGCTATTGCCTCAGCCAGCTCCAGGGTCAGCAGGATGTTTTTCGGTGGAGTTGACTATGTCCTTGACATTGGCACTACCTTTTCGAAAGGCGGACAGGAAATATTTTACGCCCGGTCTCAGCTGGTAGTGGCATCACGGGCCGCGGGTATCGAGCCGCCAATTGACACGGTTTATCCAGCTTTCAAGGATATCGATGGGCTGGTTGCCGATGCGAAGACTGTTCGCCAGATGGGATTCCAGGGCAAGCTGGCCATTCACCCGGGACAAATCGAGCCTTTGAATGAAGTTTTTACGCCGACTCCTGAAGAGATGGCCTGGGCTAAAAAGATTGTGGATGTGTTTGACGAGTCGGAAGCAAGGGGGCAAGCGGTATTTCAGGTTGATGGAAAAATGATCGAGTACCCGATTGCCAATCGCGCCAGACGGATCATAGCTCTGGCGGAGCAGATAGCACAAAAGAATGACTGATAGCCAAGCGTTCCGGTTAAAGTTTCTAAAATGTGAATTTACAAAAGAAATATTGATATGCTATTAGGTAATGCATCTCTTTTATAGTCAAAAATTCAATTATTCCAGGAGGACTCACCAATGCTGAGAAGCAAGGTCTTATTGCCCAGTGATGGTTCGGACAACTCATTAAAGGCTGCAGGCTACGCGGCCAGGCTGATGAAAACCAATGCGGATATGAAAGTGTCAGTACTGGTGGTGGTCCCGGAAAGCAGTGGCTTTAAAAAAATTGACCAGGCCATGGAAGATAAAGGTAGTGAGATCATGAACAAAACAGTTGCGTTTTTCTCAGA
The DNA here is from genome assembly GCA_964543575.1 of uncultured Pelotomaculum sp. Lineage (GTDB taxonomy): Bacteria > Bacillota > Desulfotomaculia > Desulfotomaculales > Pelotomaculaceae > Pelotomaculum_B. The sequence continues at coordinate 6,981 of CAZIYV010000069.1, read as the reverse complement.
TGACAGCCTCAATGTGGAAAAATTCATTGAAAAAGGCGACCCCGCTACAGTCATAATCCAGTATGCCGAGCGGGGTAATTACGATCATATAATTATGGGCAGCAGGGGTGTAAGCGAATTACGGGGCGCGTCTATCGGGAGTGTCAGCCATAAAGTGATTCACCTGGCCAACTGCCGGGTGACGCTTGTAAAATAAGCTAATCCGCAATTTTCCTGATGTAGAGCACGATAAACGGCAGAATCGAAAAGAACTCTTCCTTACCAAATTCGATCAGCCAGATCATATGTTTTTTTAACCTTATCCAGGAAGGGACTGGCCTTAGAAGTTCGTCCCTCAATGCTATAAGGTTGATCCTCGCTTCTTTTTTTAAGGCGGGGTCTTTTATTTTAGATATGATTTCATAAACCGCGTGGTCTAAAGGTGAAGCATCGCGTGACTTCGAAATTTCCTCAGAGTAAACATCCACGTCAGCGGGTATACCGAATTCGTTTATTCCATTGGAGGATTCCGGCATTGTTCCCTGGAGGCGATTATTAAGGTCTTTAATCAGGTTTTCCAGGTATTCCTTTTTACAGCTTAGTATCTCTAAAAAATCTTCTCTTCTTTGGTGTTCCGAATAAGTGTCAAAAACTGAAAAACAACCTCCCCGACCGGCCTGCTCAAAGCCATGCCGCTGCCTGGAGTCATTACCGTAAATACGATCTATAATTTTAGCGGTAAAGTTTTCCCAGAAAGAATATTCCAGCCCGTAAGGGACCTTAGTGCGAATATTGTCAACGTCTTTTAACTGCATTTCAATCAGTTGTACAGCTGCTCCCAGATCTTCCATTTGCGGCAAAGCACTCGCCTCCTCTAAAAATCATAGAGTTTAAGCAGCGTTCTCTAAGGCCAATTAATTATAAAGAATTATAACATGATCATCTTAAAGGTGAAAGGGGATGTAATATTTCTATTATTTCTTATTGATCTCAAGGATTACCGGCCCTTTGATTTTCAAACTGACCCTGTCGCCTTTGTTGATATTGCTTCCGACTTTTAAATTAGCCTGCCCTGAATAAATACCCGAACCAGTGCGAAATGAAAGCACATAATGTGTGGAAAGCCGTTTCATGTCTACACATGTTCCCGCAATTTCACTTACAGGTGTTGTAGTTGAAAATCTTAAATAGCGGTAACCTGCCAAAGTGGCAATGACAAGTAGAATTAAGTAGCCTGAGATTTTTAGCTGGTCATTTCCCAAAAAAGAACCAGTGACTGATATAATCATTCCGGTAAGAACTGCTATTCCCGCTAATTTTCCCATTTCAGCACCTCCTGAGCAATACCATTATTTATTCTACGGTCAATAACATATTTCCTATTATTATAGTTTTATCTAATTATTTTTATTTACCTGCTGTCTTTTAGTGCGAAAATAACTTTATGGATTTATTACATTGCCGGGGATATTTGCGTATGGAATGAATTACCGTTATAATTGTTTTAAATCTCTACAAGGGCAGGTCTTTTTTTGAAATCGTACATTATAAAGACATTTGGTTGCCAGATGAATGAGCATGACTCTGAAGTGCTGGCAGGGATGCTTGAAGCGTTGGGATATGTACCCACCGATAAAAATGAAAGCGCCGGAATAATTCTTTTAAATACATGCTGTGTGCGTGAAACCGCAGAAAATAAAGTTTTTTCGATGCTGGGAAGGCTGCGCCGGCTTAAGGTGGAAAATCCGGAGCTAATTATCGGTGTTTGCGGTTGCATGCCACAGCAGGAAAACATGGCCGCCAGGATCCGTCAGATGTTTCCTCATGTTGATCTGGTTTTTGGCACTTATAACGTTCACCAGTTGCCTGAGCTGATTGTCCGGGTTGAGGAAAGCAGGAAAACAATCCTGGAGGTATGGGCGGGTTCACCGGTGATAACAGAAGACCTGCCGGCAAAGAGAAAAGCGGGAGTACGTGCGTGGCTGACCATTATGTACGGCTGCAATAACTTTTGCACTTATTGCATTGTACCATATGTCAGGGGCAAAGAGCGGAGCCGCAAACAGGAAGACATAGTATCGGAAGCTGTTGATCTTGCTGGACGGGGCTATAAAGAAATTATACTGCTGGGTCAAAATGTTAACTCTTACGGCAAGGATTCAGGAAGCGGACTCGATTTCGCTGATCTGCTGGAGAGGCTGGAAGATGTCGGCGGCATTAAGCGAATAAGATATATGACATCTCATCCAAGGGATTTTAATGAAAAGCTTATTAAAGTAATAGCCGGTTCTGAAAAGGTGTGTGAACACTTTCACCTGCCTGTTCAGGCGGGAGGCAACAGGATTCTAAAAAGGATGGGCAGGGGCTATACCAGGGAAGGATATTTGAATTTAATTGCAAAAATTAGAGAACTGATCCCCCGGGCAACTGTCACTACAGATATTATGGTAGGTTTTCCGGGTGAAGATGAAGATGATTTTAATGATACAATGGATCTTGTGCAACAGGTCCGCTTCGACAGCGCTTATACCTTCATATATAACACCAGGCCTGGAACTCCGGCGGCAGGGATGGAGGGTCAGGTTCCTGAAGAGGTGAAAAAGGAGCGTATCCAGGCGTTAATTAGACTTCAAAATAAAATCAGTCTCGAAAGGAGCGTTGAAGAAATAGGGAGGACTCAAGAGGTGCTGGTCGATGGTGAGAGTAAAAAGGGCGCGGGCCTTCAGTATGGTCGAAATAGAGGCAATAAAATGGTGCTTTTCCCATGTGATCAAGACCTTACCGGTAAAATTATTACAGTGAAAATCACCACGGCTCAAATAGCCCATCTGGCCGGAGTGATCCTGAACTAATATAGCAAATGAAAATATGGAGGTCGGGAAAATGTCGGTACTGGACAAAGCAAGAGAACTTGGCGCGGAGATATCTATTTCTAAAGAACTGATCAGTTTGAGAGAAGCTGAGGAAATGATGTTAAAAGACCCCGGTGCTGAAGAGGTTATCAAAGAGTTTAATGAAAAACAGCAGGCTTTACAAGTAATCCAGTCTCAGGGAATGCCGTTAACTGAAGGGCAGAAAAAGGAGCTTGAAGAACTGGAATTAAAAATGCTCAATAACTCTTATGTTTATAATTTCTTCACAGCGCAGCAGGAATTTTATAAAATATTGGAAGCTGTAAACAATATTATAAGTGAAGCTATCGGGGTGAGGCAGCAAGGCTGCGAATGTGGTGATGACAGCTGCGGTTGTGGTGATGACTGCTGCGGCAATTAAGAGTGCTATCTTTAACAACAGGCAATTTTTCTATCCTGTAAAACCCTGGAGTTAGCCAGGGTTTTCTTGCTTTTGGTTTATGATCCCATATGTTATAATGTTCACCAGGAGGGATTTCCGGTGAGTTTCACACCAATGATCAGGCAGTATCTCGAGATAAAGGAACAATATCCGGATGCCATCCTTTTTTTTCGCCTGGGAGATTTTTACGAAATGTTTTTCAACGATGCCTGCGTCGCTTCGCGTGAGCTTGAAATAACCCTTACCGGAAGGGAAGGGGGAACCCGGGAGCGGGTACCCATGTGCGGTGTGCCCTATCATGCCGTAGACGGGTATATAGCAAGGCTGATCGGCAAGGGTTACCGGGTGGCTATCTGTGACCAGGTTGAAGATCCCGCGGAGGCTAAAGGGATCGTAAAGCGGGAAGTAACCAGGGTTATTACACCAGGTACCATTATGGAAGGACAACTGCTGGAGGAAAAAAAGAATAATTACCTGGCGTGCATGGCTCAGGGTGAAAATGGGTTCGGCCTTGCCGTCACGGACATAACCACAGGGAGTTTCATGGTTTGTTCCTTTTCCGGCGCCAGGGCGAAACACGCGATTATGGAAGAGATAGCCAGGATCATGCCTGCGGAAGTGATCGTGTCTCATGCAGGAGAAAAAGGAGACCCATCCAGCGGCGAAGGAAGGTTTTCCGGGGCAGATTCGCTTGACCGGGAATTAAAATCACTGGGAACACCGGTTGTAAGCGGTTACCCCAATAAGGCATTTTCCCAGGCGGAAGCCATGCGCTTACTAGAGGCGCAGTTTGGGAAGAATGCTTTTTTGAATTTGCCAGCCAGCAGTCCCGAGTTGGCCGTTTCCGCAGCAGGTGCACTGGTCAGTTTTTTAAGAGACACCCAGAAAAGGGACCTTGCTCATCTTAATTCCATCGAATTTTACCTGCCGGGAAAATACATGCTCCTGGATATCACAACCAGGCGTAACCTGGAATTATCCCGGTCGATATCGGATAACACAAAAAAGCATACCTTGCTTACCGTTCTTGATTATACTGTCACCTCTATGGGCGGTAGACTAATCAGAAACTGGATCGAGCAGCCATTGTTAATAAAGGAAGACGTCATGGCACGACTGGACGCGGTTGAAGAGCTTGTAAGCAATGCCTTAACACGTCAGGAATATAAAAATGAGCTGAAAAACATATATGACCTGGAGAGATTGGCAGGAAGAATTTCTTTTGGCACAGTTAATGCCCGTGATCTGGTAGCCCTGCGTAAATCGCTGTCATGTCTTCCTTCATTGAAAAAACTAATGAGCCATTCTGCCGCTGCTCTCTTAAAGAGAATATGCGATGATATTGACCCTATGAAAGAAATGAAAGAGCTTCTGGATAATGCCATCGAGGATGACCCGCCTCTCTCCCTTAGGGACGGAGGAGTAATTAAAAAGGGATATAATTCAGAAGTGGACAGTCTTCGCTCAGTGAAACTGGAAGCCAGGTCCATGCTGGCGGGACTGGAAGAGAGGGAGCGCAGCCGTACAGGCATAAAGTCTCTCAAAATAGGGTACAACAGAGTTTTTGGCTACTACCTGGAAGTAACCAAGTCCTATCTCAGTATGGTGCCGGAAGAATACAGGCGCAGGCAGACCCTGGCCAATGCTGAAAGGTACATTACTCCCGAATTAAAGGAATACGAAGATCATATTCTAGGCGCGGAGGAGCGCCTACTGCTGCTTGAAAATAGATTATTCAACGAGATCAGGGAACAATTACTGGGGCAAATCAGGCGCATTCAGTGTACAGCCCTGGCTGTAGCCGGGACAGACGCGCTTCACTCGCTGGCAGAGGCCTCAGTCGCAGGCAGGTACGTCAGACCTGAGATACACGGTGGCGGTCGCCTGTTGATCAGGAACGGACGTCATCCTGTTCTTGAAAAAGTGCTGGGGCCGGGACTTTTTGTGCCCAATGATGCTGAGATGGACCAGGAGCAGAATCGTCTGGTACTTATAACCGGACCCAATATGGCAGGCAAAAGTACGTACATGCGCCAGGTCGCCTTAATTGTGTTGATGGCGCAACTGGGCAGTTTCGTACCGGCGTCGGAAGCTAAAATAGATTTGGTGGACCGTATTTTTACCAGGATCGGCGCGTCTGATGATATTGCCGGCGGTCAAAGCACATTTATGGTGGAAATGAATGAGTGCCGCTCAATAGTTGCGGCAGCCACATCAAAGAGTTTGATCGTTTTAGACGAGGTGGGTCGTGGGACCAGCACCTATGATGGCATAAGCATAGCCCGGGCCCTGGCTGAATATATCCACCTGAGAATAGGCGCTAAAACGCTTTTCTCCACCCATTATTTTGAACTTACCGATCTGGATAAAATACCTGGTATAGTAAATTTGAACGTCGCTGTAAAAGAACAGGGTGAAAATATCATTTTCTTAAGGAAGGTGATTAACGGGAAGGCGGACCGCAGCTATGGCATTCATGTAGCTAAACTTGCCGGCCTGCCGCTGGAAATCATCAAACGTTCAACAGAAATTTTAAGAAGCCTGGAGGCTTCGCGGGATAACACTGCGCAGGTCGCCGCTGCTGTTGAGGAAAAGGCGGAATCATGCGACAGGATTGAAAATCCGGTTTTAGAGGAAATGCGTCAACTTGATATTTTCGGTATGACACCAATGGAAGCGATCGGCAAGCTTTATGAACTGCAAAAAAAGATAGATAAAAAAAGTATTCAATAACAAACGGATGGCTTTAAGGGGTGACAGTAATGTATGTGGGTGTAGATGTGGGGGGTACTTATACAGACGCGGTTCTTCTGGAAAATAACTGGGTCCGGGCTATTGCAAAAATTCCAACCAGAGAGAACCTTCTGAGTTCTCTCCTGGAAGCAATCGATCTTATTCTAAAAGATGTTGACAAAAAAGAAATCAAAAGGATTGTATTCAGTACAACCATAATCACCAACCTGATTGCCGGGCACAAATATGATGAGGTTGACCTGTTGATCATGCCCGGCCCTGGCCTGACCCACGATTACTACAAACTTAAACCATATATACACATATTAAAAGGGGCTGTTGACTTCCGCGGCAGGGAAATATTACATTTAAACGAACCTGAAATAGAGGCGGTGCTTTCTCAAATTGACGCCCCCAGTGGCTCTAAAAAGGTTGGTGTGGTTGGAAAATTTTCTCCCCGCAACACTTCCCATGAAAAACGGGTTGCGGCTCTGATAAAAGAAAAATACCCCGATTGGCAGGTTGAACTAGGGTCGCGCATAGCGGGACAGCTTAATTTCCCCAGGCGTGTAGAGACAACATATCTTACCTGTGCCACCCGCCAGCCTTACCATGCATTCTTAGATTCCGTCCGTCAGGCTCTGGCCAAACGGGAAATAAACGCGGAAGTTTTTATCCTGAAAGCTGATGGAGGCACACTGCCGCTGATGGGTTCCGAGGAATTGCCTGTTGAGACTATTTTCTCGGGTCCGGCGGCCAGCACACTAGGTGTTCAGGCCTTGACCCCACCTGGTGAAACTTCAGTAGTGGTTGATATTGGAGGTACTACCACCGACCTGGCCCTGATTTTAAGCGGCAAGCCTCTTCTTTCTTCAAAGGGCGCCCGGGTTAAGGAGCAGTTGACCCAGGTTCGGGCTCTGGCTGTTAAATCCGTAGCAATAGGTGGAGACAGTGTCTTAGAGCTAAATGGAAATA
>CAZIYV010000068.1:0-17227 GCA_964543575.1 uncultured Pelotomaculum sp. | reverse complement strand
ACGTTGGTCCCTGGGAGAGTAGGTCGCTGCCAGATCAATTTTAAAAACCTCACGGTATAAAAACCGTGAGGTTTTGCTTTTGGAAGCAAAAAGAACGTCCCCATGCTTCCTGAGCCGCCTTGCATAGCACCGTCGCAAGGCGGTGTTTTTATTTCAGTACTTAGGTTCCTTACTGGCCGGACAACGGGCTAAGCAAATGACGGGATCAGACTGACGATTGTCTGCCGTATGATATAAATATGTGATATGAACTGTTAACAAAATGTACTTGATTATGGGTTTTTGTGACAGGATTTATCGAAAATTTGTAGAATATAGGGACTGTATGTTAAATTGTTCCTTCTTTAAGGCTTTTTATATAAATTAGTAGTTTGGGGTGCGGTTCTACTGTCGGTACATTTTCCACTACCGATCCAGAGGGCGGAAGCTTTACCTACACGCTTGTACCGGGAACGGGCGATACGGACAACAGCAGTTTCACAATTGACGGAAATGCTCTAAAGTTGGGTATTACACCGGATTATGAAACAAAAAGCAGCTACAGCATCCGGGTACGTACGACTGATTCCGGGGGACTGTACTATGAAGAGGAGTTCACTATCACCATTACTGATGTGCTGCCCACAGTAAACTCAGTAAACGTTCCCACCGCCGCCAACTATATTGCCGGCCAGAATCTTGACTTCACAGTCAACTTCAGTGAAGCGGTGACAGTGAACACCGGCGGTGGCACACCATACGTTCCGATAACCCTGGATACCGGCGGAACGGTCAACGCCAGTTATGTCAGCGGCACCGGCACAACCAGCCTGGTTTTCCGCTATACTGTCATCTCAGGCAACTTAGACACCAACGGTATTGTAGTGGGATCGTCTATAAACGCCAACGGAGGGACTCTAAAAGACAGCATCGGCAATGACGCGACCCTTACGCTAAACGGCGTGGGCGACACTGCCGGAGTGCTGGTGGATGCCGTAGCGCCCGCCGTATCATCTGTAAATGTGCCGGCCGTCGGCAGCTACAGAGCTGATCAAAACCTCGACTTCATCGTCAACTTCAACGAAGCGGTGACAGTAAACACCACTGGAGGCACTCCGTACATTTCAATAACCTTGGATACCGGCGGCACGGTCAACGCCAGTTATGTCAGCGGGTCGGGCACAACCGCCCTGGTTTTCCGCTACACCGTTGCTTCAGGCAACTCAGACACCAATGGCATTGCGGTTGGCTCAGCGATAGTTGCCAATGGAGGAACCATAAAGGACAGCGCCGGCAATGACGCGACCCTCACCTTAAACAGCTTGGGCAGCACTAACGGAGTGCTGGTGGATGCCGTAGCGCCCGCCGTATCATCCGTATCGGTACCGGCCAACGACACTTATGTCGCCGGCGAAAACCTTGACTTCACCGTCAACTTCAGCGAAGCAGTAACAGTAGACACCAGTGGGGGCACGCCGTACATTCCAATAACCTTGGATACCGGCGGCACGGTCAACGCCAGTTATGTAAGCGGGTCGGGCACAACCGCCCTGGTTTTCCGCTACACCGTTGCTTCAGGCAACTCAGACACCAATGGCATTGCGGTTGGCTCAGCGATAGTTGCCAATGGAGGAACCATAAAGGACAGCGCCGGCAATGACGCGACCCTCACCTTAAACAGCTTGGGCAGCACTAACGGAGTGCTGGTGGATGCCGTAGCGCCCGCCGTATCATCCGTATTGGTACCGGCCAGCGACAGCAACAAGGCCGGTCAAAATCTCGACTTCACCGTTAACTTCAGCGAAGCTGTAACTGTAGATACCAGTGGAGGCACACCGTACATTCCAATAACCTTGGATACCGGCGGCACAGTCAACGCTTACTATGTAAGCGGCACAGGCACAACCGCCCTGGTCTTCCGCTACACCATTGCAGCAGGCAATAATGATGCCGATGGCATAGCAGTAGGAGCATCAATAACCGCCAATGGAGGAACTCTAAAAGACAGTGCCGGCAATAACGCGAACCTCACCTTAAACAGTATCGGCAGTACCGCCGGAGTATTGGTAGACACCACAGCACCCACAGTAGGAACCGTATCCGTCCCGGCCAGCGACACCTATATCGCCGGCGAGGATCTTGACTTCACCGTCAACTACAGCGAAGCGGTTACAGTAAACACCGGTGAGGGCGTACCGTTCATGCAAATTACCTTGGATACCGGCGGCACGCTCAATGCTAGTTATGTCAGCGGGTCCGGCACAACTGCACTAGTTTTCCGCTATACTGTTGCGGCAGGCAATAATGACCCCGATGGAATAGCAGCGGGAGCGTCTATAACCGCCAACGAGGGCACCCTCAAAGACAGCGCCGGCAACGACGCTACACTTGCGCTAAACGGCGTGGGCAATACTGAAGGAGTACTGGTGGATGCCGTAGAGCCCGCCGTATCATCCGTAAATGTTCCCGCCGCCGCCACCTATGTCGCCGGCCAGAACCTCGACTTCACCGTCAACTTCAGTGAAGCCGTAACAGTAAACACCGGTGGAGGCACACCTTTCATTCCCATAACCCTGGATACCGGCGGCACAGTCAACGCCGGTTATGTCAGCGGCGCCGGCTCAACAGCCCTGGTTTTCCGCAATACAGTTGCGGCAGGCAATAATGATGCCGATGGAATAACAGTAGGAGCGTCTATAACCGCCAACGGAGGAAGCCTTAAAGACAGCGCCGGCAACGACGCCAACCTAACCTTAAACAGCATTGGCAGCACTGCCGGAGTAATGGCAGATGCCTTAGCCCCTACCGTAACATCAGTTACCGTCCCCGCCGGCGGCTCTTACGGCACAGGCCAGGAACTTGACTTCACCGTCAACTTCAGCGAAAATGTCGTGGTAGACACCAGCGGAGGCACACCCTGCCTGCAGCTGACAGTGGGAACAGCTGCCGGGAACGCCGGCTACATCAGCGGCTCCGGCTCAAGTGCCCTCCTCTTCCGCTATACCATCCAGCCCGCTGACAGGGGCGACATAACAGTCGGCACACTAGAGGCCAACGGCGCAACTATAAAGGACGCAGCCGGCAATGACGCTGACCTGACCTTAAGCAATATCGGCGATACCGCCAATATATCAGTGTCAAAAGACATAACCTTAACCTCCCCTAACGGCGGGGAGACCTGGGCGGCAGGCAGCAGCCAGACCATCAGCTGGGACTACAGCGGCAGCCCCGGGGGAGCCGTCAAGATCGAGCTTCTCAAAGACGGTGTTTTAGACCAGGTTATCTCCTATGGCGCTTATACCGGCAATGACTGCAACGGCAGCTGCATCTGGCCCGTTCCCGCAAGCCAGGCCGCCGGCAGCAACTACACAGTCCGGGTAACCAGCATTCTTGAGGACATCTATACAGATACCAGCAACAGCACCTTCACCATCATCGGGCTGCAGGCGACCTCAATCACTGTGAGCGCGCCTAACGGCGGGGAGACCTGGGCAGCAGGCAGCAGCCAGACCATCAGCTGGGACTACAGCGGCAGCCCCGGCGACCTGGTCAAAGTCGAGCTTTTGAAAAGCGGCGCAGCAGCCAAAGTTATCAACACAGGCGCCTATATCGGCCTTAACGGCAGCGGCAGCTGCCAGTGGACCGTGCCCGCCGGCCTGACATTAGGTACTGCCTACAAGGTTCGGGTGACCAGCACCATCAATAATATCTACACCGATACCAGCAACAATGCTTTCACCATCACCGGGCCGGTGGCGCCCACCATAACCGTAAGCGCGCCGTTGGGCGGCGAGAGCTGGGCGGCAGGCAGCAGCCAGACCATCCGCTGGAGCTACACCGGCAACGCCGGGTATCTGGTTAAGATTGAGCTGTTAAAGAGCGGTGCTCTAAACAGGGTTATCACTTACGGCGCCCTCATCGGCAGCGGCGGCAGAGGTACCTACCAGTGGACTATCCCGTCCGGCCTGACACCCGGGGCTGACTATAAGGTGCGGGTGACCAGTTTCTCGAACAGCGCCTATACGGATACCAGCGACGCGGTGTTCAGCATTACACCAAAGCCATAAGCATATTGCTTAATGGAAAATATATTTAATCAACAACCTCACGGTTAGCTCCGTGAGGTTGTTTCAGACTGTCGACAGTCTTTTGTTTATCTAAAAAAGCCCCAAACACCGCTATTTACCTGGTAAAATAGAGATATCCCTATTATTGCGGAGGATGGCCGTGTTAAAGAGAAAAGATCGGACAATCACAGACCAAGTTGAATTCGTAAGTATCAGTGCTTTGGTCCCCGAAGACCACCTATTGCAGGTAGTAGAAGCCATTAAATGCGGCTTTATCAAGTCAGACACGGTATTCATAGATGCAACCCATGTAAAAGCCAGTGCCAACAAGAACAAATACATAAAGAAGATGACTAACGGTGATACTGGCCTGGACCAACGACCTGCACGGCTTAATGTGGCAAAATGTCCATCTGGATACGAACAGGCCTTTTCCTGTCGTAGTCAAGACATTTGGACCCTGGTTCTGGGTCATTGCCGCTTATTCATATTTCCTGAATATACTATCCGAGTTTTTGTTAGTTCTGTCTTTGCGAAGAAAATCTGCTTTATACCGCGAGCAATCGCAGGCTCTATTTATCGGTTTGGCGTTACTTTTTATTCAAAATGCCCTTTACATTTTTGGAGTTCACCCCGTTTCCCGCTATGATCTGACACCGGTGGTTGCGGGTGTTTCCAGACTTATTATCGCCGGGGGTATCTTTCGCTACCGGCTTTTTGACATCGTTCCGGTGGCCCGGGAAAACATCTGATTATCTTGTGTTTATGTCATAATAATGATAGAATATAGTCATAATAATGTTATTTGAAAGGATGTCTACAGGATGAATATTAAGCCATCTACAACTATCCGGCAGGACTATAATGGCTTTTCAAAATACTGTCATGAGCTTGACGAGCCGGTAGTGCTTACACGTAATGGGGAAGCAGACTTGGTTGTCATGAGTCATGAGGCGTTTCGACGCATGGAGGCCCGCATTAAACTGCAGTCTAAGTTACTGGTTGCAGAAAAACAGCTTGCCGAAGGTGAGCAACTGCTTGAACACGATGAAGTAATAGCAAGAATGCGGAGGAAGATTGATGCCGCAAAAGTATAAGATCAAATATACTCCGGTAGCAGTTGACGATATGGATGAGATTTTTTCATACATATCGAAGGATAATATTATTGGCGCAGAAAATTTGCTGAAAAAAATAACTCAAGGAATAACCAGGCTTGCAGAGCTTCCAAATATGGGTTCGGTACTGTCTGAAGAAGAATATACCCTTATTAATCGTGGATATCGCTTTATCGTTGTCCAGCCATATCTTGTTTTTTACAGAATAATAGATAATACCGTTATCATACATAGAATATTGCACGGTCGTCGGGATTATCTTCGCGAATTATTTGTTGTACAGGAATGAACCCATAGTGGGACTGCGATTTGTTCGAATCGGATATCTGACGGCGGAGAAGGAACAGGTGGCTCCGGCAGCTGAAAAAGGAAGAACCGGGCTGCTGACTGCCACGGCGTCATAAGCAGATTGCTTGATTCAAGCTGTTAGAGTGCTGCAAGATATAATATATTTAATCAACAACCTCACGGTTAGCCCCGTGAGGTTGTTTTCAACTACAAATCTTGACGTATCATCTGTCTTAATACCAAATATTTTATTGAGTGGATACAATTAACTCTGATATAATCTATTAAGTTAAGGACAGAAAAAGGAAGATATCATTAGCTATATTATTGAATCAGTCTACCAGTTATTTAACATAAGTTAGTTTAGCAGTCACAAAGGTGCCAAAACATGAAAATAACGAAGGCATTGAGAGTAGTATTACCTTTGCTTCCGGCCGTTATGGTTATCATTATTTTATACATAAACGCCGCTGTAACATATTCCTCCATACCGAGTATCAAAGGCGGTGTGCTCGACCTGTCTGGGCAGGATATGAAAAATATTGGCGCGTTCCACCTGGCGGGGGAATGGGAGTTTTATTGGGGCAGGCTGCTGGGCGGCGCTGAAATAGAGAGCGGCAGGGAGGATTTCTTGTTAGTAGAAGCCCCGGGTATATGGAATGATCTCGAGATTGACGGCCAGGCCCTGCCGGGCTTCGGCCAGGCCACCTACCGGGTGCGTGTGACCGGCGCTCCGGCGGGCGAACGGATGGCCGTGCGCATTCAGAACATGGCCTCGGCCTACTGCCTGTACATCGACGGCAAGCTTATCGCGGCAAACGGCAGTTTTGGCGACAGGGCTGATGCTCGTGTTTCCCAATATCGCCCTCAATATGCCGAGTTCATGAGTGATAAGGACAGCTTTGATATTATCCTGCAGGTGACGAATGACGCCTATGCCGTCGGTGGCATGTGGGAGCCGGTCATGTTCGGTTTAGCTGAGCCCATGGCCGGTGTCAACAGCGCCGTGAAAATATTCGATTTTATTTCTATCGGAAGCCTTATTGTGATGTGTATCTTTTTTTTAATAATGTTTTTAATTATCCGCCGGGAAAAGGAAATGCTTATCCTTTGCGGCATGGGCTTGGTGGTGCTGCTTCGTTTACTGGAATTCGGCGATGTGCTCGTTTCGTACATACTGCCGGGTATGCCCATTGCCGGCTTTGGCTGGATCGATTATCTGACCGGGGCGTGGGTCCAGTTTTTCCTGCTCTGTTTTGTGTACGCGGTTTACACATCCCCCGCGGGCAAACGGCAGATACGAGTTCTGTTAATATATACCTGTATGCGTTTCGATGTTTGTCCTGCTGGGACCGTTTGAGGTTGTTGCCGGCGTTTATATGGCGATGAACCTGATTCTGCTGGCTATACTCACGGCTATTGTTGTTTATATAGCGCGGATGGCCATGGATGGGAGGGCTGGCGCCCGCTCCCTGCTGCCGGCCATGTCGTTTATCCTGTTGTTCACTCTATATGAAGTCTTTGTGGCTGATCTGTCAATCGCTTATTTTCTAATCAACGGCTGGGCGCTTGACTTTACCATACTGTTTTTGGTGCAGTGCGTCATTGTGGCAGGCAGATACAAGGAGGCCCGGCGTCTGGAACTTGGCCTTTTAAAATCCCAGATCCGGCCTCATTTCGTCCATAACGCCCTGGCTACGATTATATCCATATCACGTAAGGATGCCGAATATGCACGGGAACTGCTTCAGGATTTCAGCAGCTATCTGCGAGGGTGATATGATTATGAGGGGGATGATTTGATCCCTCTGGATCAGGAGCTGGATTTTGTCCGTGCTTACATCGCCCTGGAACAGGCGCGATTTGGGGATAAGCTGAGAGTAGAGTACAAGATCGAGGTGGAAAATATCCTGCTGCCACCGCTGATCCTCCAGCCGCTGGTGGAAAACGCCTTCGTCCACGGCCTGCGGGAAAAAGAGGAGGGCGGCACAGTTGTTGTGTATACGGTGCGGGGCAAAGTCAATATGGTCCGGATTGGCGTACGCGATGACGGAGTAGGCCTTAACAACAAGACCGGGGAGGAAGCGGAACGCCGCGGCATCGGCACAGGGAATATCAACCGCCGTTTGGCCAGGCTTTACCAAACCCAACTTCACTTTCTGGTTCCCGAGGGGGGCGGCTGCGAGGTTTATATGGAAATCCCGTATAAGGAGGCTTTAGCTGGTGAAGGTAATGCTTATTGACGATGAACAACCCTCCCTGGACGAGCTTTCTTATTTGCTCGGCAAATATCCGGATCTGGAGATAGCCGCCATGTTTACCAACCCGTTGAGAGCCCTTGAAGCCATCGATGACATCAGGCCTGACGCAGTGTTTCTCGATATTGACATGCCGCACCTGGACGGGTTAGAACTGGCCCTGCGGATACAGGGGCTTTACGCCGGAATCATTATTATTTTTATTACAGCTTACACCAGGTATGCGCTCGACTCTTTCAAGGCCTATCCCCTGGACTACCTGTTGAAACCTGTAAAGGAAGCGCGGCTTGATGCCGCTGTGGAGCATATGAGGACGCAGTACTCGCTGATGCACCCGGACAGCGCCCAGAACAGGGCCGGGATGCGCATCACCTGCTTCGGCAGGTTTAATTTCAGTGTGCCGGTTGATGCAGGTGACCTAAAGTGGGGCACGCGCAGGGTGAGGGAGCTTTTTCTGTACCTGATCGACCGCTGCGGCGCCGCCGCTACCCGAGGTGAACTGGTTCAGGCGGTGTTCGGTGGTGTTAATGACAAGAAAACCGCGAACAATATATACGTTACCATGTACAAGCTGCGCAGCCTGTTGGACGGTATAGACCCCGGCAGGCAGTTGATCAGGCTGAAAGAAGACTATTCACTGGAGGTCGCGCCCGGCATATGC
The DNA here is from genome assembly GCA_964543575.1 of uncultured Pelotomaculum sp. Taxonomy (GTDB): domain Bacteria; phylum Bacillota; class Desulfotomaculia; order Desulfotomaculales; family Pelotomaculaceae; genus Pelotomaculum_B. Next base: position 8,856 of record CAZIYV010000068.1, on the reverse strand, counting down.
GATTATACCGATTTTATGCGCTTCGCGCGCCAGAACGCCGCGATAACCAGGAAAAACGCTGTTGAGGCCGCGCGGGCTTTGAGTTTATTTACAGGTGGGTATTTGGAGGATGTAGACTGTGTTTGGGTAGTGGACACCGCTTCTGTTGTGGAAACTGAATACGAGCGTATAGCGCTTGGATTGGCGGGGGTTCACTTTGGAGCCGGTCGACTAAGAGAGGCTGAAAATGTACTGCTGGGGCTGCTTTTGAAAAATCCTCTCTCTGAGGAAGGTCACACCGCCCTGCTCGACCTGTATATGAAAAACGGCAATGATGACGCTTACACCGCAAGATATGCTGAATACGCCCGGCTACTCAGGACTGAGCTCGGCGATAAACCGTCCCGGGATTACACCAGGTATTATCAAGCCATTAAGAATAAATAGCAATGATGCATTATAAATATTAAACCAATCTTTACGCCCCTGGCAGGCTTACAACAGCTTGCCGGGGGCGTATTTTTTCGCGCTCCGGAATTAATACATCAGAGGTCAGACGTCGGAACAGAAGGGATTTGAACAGGTAAATCCCAACAAGCCCGACGTCTGCTTACTGACGACAGGCGACCGACTGCCCGCCCGCAGGGATTTAAGATTTTTTAAGATCGGCCTGTTAAGGTGTATTTAAAAAAGATCAGGAGGAGGGGTGGTATGGTTGCGGGTGATGATAGTTGACGACGAGCGGCCTTGTCTGGAAGAGCTGGAGTACCTGCTTGGGAAGCATCCCGGCATTGTACTGGAAGGGATGTACACAAACCCTCTCGAAGCTCTCGCGGCCGTGGAGCAGTCAATGCCTGACGCGGTGTTTCTCGATATAGTAATGCCGCGCCTGAACGGGATCGAACTGGCCAAGAGGATACACAGCCTGGACAAGAATGTTAAGCTGGTGTTTGTTACCGCCCATACCGGGCTTCTGGCTGAGGTGAAAAGCACGCTGCCGTTTGAGTGCCTGCTCAAACCGGTCAGCTCGGTGAAGTTGAAAACAACCCTGGAACAACTGCGCCGGCGGCGGCAAGGACAGCCTTAAACCCACGAAGTATTAACACATTTATGTCGCATGTTGGAATAAAGGGGAAATGAATTTAATGAGAAAAATAGCTGCAATCCTATTATATATGGCAGTGTTTATTATTTGTCAGACCTTGGGCCCTTGTCCAGCCATGGCGGACTCAGTTAACGGCACAGTGGACGTTGGGACAAATCCTACTGCCTTGGTGGTGAACCCGGTCACCAACAAGATCTATGTCGCAAACCAGAGCACCAATGATGTGACTGTGATAGACGGGGTTACCAGCAGCGTGGCTGCCACTGTGTTCTCCGGCGCCGGGTCGTACCCTTATGCCATAGCGGTAAACCCGGCCACCAACAAGGTTTATGTGGCAAACAATTTTAGTAATAACGTGACAGTAATAGATGGGGCCACCAACACTGTTTGCGCCACCATACCCGCCGGGACCGCCCCGTGTGCCGTGACGGTAAACCCGGTTACTAACAAGGTTTATGTGGCCAATACGATCAGTAATAACGTCACGGTAATAAACGGGGCCGACAATAGCGTTGTCACCACCGTGGCCGCCGGGACAGGGCCCAGGGCCATAGCGGTAAACCCGGTTGCTAACAAGATTTATGTAACTAACTACGGCAGCAATAACGTGACGGTAATAGACGGGTCCAGCGACAGCGTTGCCACAACAATCACTGCCGGCTCACGTCCCCGGGCTGTGGCGGTGAACCCGGTCACCAATAAGATCTATGTCGCAAACGGGATGGGCAGCAGCGTGACGGTAATAGACGGGGCCGGCAACAGCGTTGACACCACTATAGCCACCGGGACCGGTCCAAGGGCTATAGCGGTGAACCCGGTTACCAATAAGATTTATGTGGCAAATTTCAACGGCGATAACGTAACGGTAATAAATGGAGGAGATAACAGCACTACCAGCGTGACCAACGGGAATGGACCCTATGCCGTGGCGCTGAACCCGTCCACCAACAAGATTTATGTGGCTAACAATGACGGCAACAACGTAACTGTTATAGACGGTATGGATAACAGCAGCGTCACTCTAGCCACCGGGACAAATCCCGGCGCCGCAGCGGTAAACCCGGTCACCAACAAAATTTATACTGCTAACTGGGGCAGTAAAAACGTGACGGTGATAGACGGTGAGCAAAGGGTCCAGAACATCCCCCTTGCTGTGTCGATTGCAGCACTGCAGGGAGATATTACTTACAGTGCGACCCCATCCTTCAACTTCACCGCCGAGCACAGCTGCACCCCCAACACGCCAGCACAACCCACCCTTTACGCTCAGTTGCACGGCTGCGCCGGCCAGTGGCAGAGCGCTGACAATTTCGTGCGAACGGGCAACAACGCTTCGGGCATCGGTACGGCGCCCCAGGCGCTTGCCCCGGGCTCGCACATTATCTACGCCTTTGCGGTAGACGGTCAGGTGGCAACTTCGATTAATACCGGATTCAGCGGCAGTCCGGTCATAGGCAAAATAGAAGCCTACACTTTTACTTTCGCTCCACCGGCAGTGACGAACATTACTCCCGGCAGCGGGCCTGAGGCCGGCGGTACGTCGGTGACGATTAACGGCGCCGGCTTCAGCGGAGCGACCTCGGTCAAATTCGGCAGCTCGAATGCAGCTTCCTTCACAGCAGTTACTGATACGCGCATAGATGCTGTTGCTCCTGTCGGCAGCGGTACGGTGCACGTAACTGTGACGGGGCCGGGCGGCGACAGTGCCACCACATTAAATGACCAGTACACCTATGCTCAAACGCCGGCTTGGGACTTCGTCTTTGAAGACTATAAACAGCCGGCTATGAAGCTATACGTCAACACCCACAATAAGACCTTTCAGTTTGTGGCGCCGGATAAAACATTTCCCGTAAAAACGCTGCTTACCTGACCTATATTGAAAATGCGGGAAGGCCCGTCTTAGCGATATCTTACTATGACGGCGACATGTATCTGACAGCTCAAGCGGTTGGCGGAAATACTGATATCTGCAGTGTCACAGCAATGGATAACAGGACCAAAAAGTTATATATACTGCTGGATAAATTGGGCCTGGAGTAAAACGTCGCGCTGAAAGGAATATCATAAGCCAGAGACGGATTCAGTGCGGTTGGGGAATAACACCCTGCTGCCAGAATAGTCTTAAGCCTCACGGTTAGCGCCGTGAGGCTTTTTTCACCTTGTAAATCTTTAGACCATTCGTTTTTTTCTCAAGTCCCACGTTACACAACCCGCGACCCAAATCATCCGGCTGACGGGTCATTTATGAAATAATAAAAACCCCTTCCGTGCAACTCTAACCTGGAAGGGGCCAAATACTTTTGTTTACAGGCCGGCCGCCCTGCGCACCATGGCCTGGTGCTCCGGGTCTACACTATTTGAGCCGTGCGTGCGGCTGTTCAAGAAATGCAGGTCGAACATACCGTCAAAGTCGTTGCCATAGATATCCTGGCTTGTGCCGTGCGGCATACCGGCCATGGAGCAGGCTACCGGCGTACCGTCCAGCCAAATTATGGCCGCTCTGCGCTCCCAGCTCCAATCGCCCCCGAAACATTGCTTCATGATACTGGTGTCATAAGCAGTCAGAGGCTCGCAGTCAGCATGGTTTTCTCCAAATAGATGATGTATTTTAAATGTGCGTCCTGTTTCAAAATCCTGTAGAGTAGCCGTGCTTCCCATAGGAAACATATCATTGATATATTTCCAGTCAACCAACTCACCATAACCGTTTCCTTGTGTCTCAACTGCGGGCCGTGCAGCATTTCCTCTGCTGATAGGCTGATCAGATGAAAAATTGCCTGCCACAAGCAGCGTCTGCCCGATCTGCAGGTCATCAGAATCCAGGTTATTCGCTGATCTGATTGAGTCTGAGCTGGCGCCGAACTTTTCGGCGATCAGTGATAGGCAGTCTCCTTGAGCCACTGTGTAGCTGTATGAATCATCTGTAGAACCTGTATAGGAATAATCGGTGTCCGCATAGCTGTAATATGTCTCGCTCCCGGGTATGACCAGTTGCTGCCCTATTTGCAGGTCGTCGGAAGCCAGGTTGTTTGCTGCTCTGATAGCGTCTACACTGGCGCCAAGTTTTTCAGCGACCACCGAGAGGCAGTCTCCTTCAGTTACTGTGTAACTGTATGAATCACCTGAATAAGAGGAATCAGTGTCTGTATAGCCGTATGAAGCGCCGCCGGGTATGACCAACTGCTGCCCGAGCTGCAGATCGTCAGAATCAAGGTTGTTTGCTGATTTAAGTGAATCTACGCTGGTGCCAAGTTTTTCTGCGATTATGGAAAGGCAGTCTCCTTCAATGACAGTGTATGAATTCTCGGCAAAAGAGTGGCAGGGCAGGGGCAGCACGGTTATGGCGGTTACAAACAGCAAACCTAATAATAATGCAACGGTTAAATTTCTTTTCCCTTTCATTTTCGCCTCCTTTTAAAGCAAGTGATTTAGTATATTTACCTGAAAAGAGGATGTCTAACAAAAAAACCTGGCAGCGCGGCAATCATAGCAAAAAAGAAACTTCCCTTTTGCTTTAGACCCGTCGCTTTGCGCCTCCAACTTTCGTATGGGTTTGCCTTTAAACAGGTAAAATCACTTTTAGTTCATTTCTACACAATATTACATTATCCTCCTGGCGTTGCCAAAAAAATTAGCTTAAAACACCATGATATATAAGAAATGGCTATACCAGATAAGCTTTGTTTGCGACAAAATCAGCTATATGATAAGATAATTGGTGAGTTTGAGTTTGAAATCATTAGCATTTCGGCGCCCAGCGCTTTTTATTACCGAAGACTTGTTTGCTGGAGGAGGATTATTATGTCTGGTCACTCGAAATGGTCGACTATTAAGCGTAAAAAGGCAAAAGTCGATGCCCAGCGGGGTAAAATTTTCACCCGTTTGGCCAAGGAAATCATCATGGCCGCGCGCAAGGGCGGCGGTGATCCGGAAAGCAATGCTCTTTTAAAGACAGCTGTGTTGAGAGCGAAAGAAGCCAATATCCCTAACGATAATATAAACCGTGCCATTCAAAAAGGCACAGGTGAAACCGGCGCCGCAAATTATGAGGAGATATTTTATGAGGGGTACGGGCCGGGTGGTGTGGCGGTTATGATTGAAATAATGACTGATAACCGTAACCGTACCGCCGGCGAAATAAGGTATATTTTTTCCAGGAACGGCGGAAGTCTGGGCGAGACTGGGTGTGTAGCCTGGATGTTTAAGGAAAAAGGGATGATCGTTGTAGAGAAAGTGGGCAGCGAAATAAATGAAGACGACCTGATGCTCGCTGCAATTGACGCGGGCGCCGAAGATTTTAACTCTGATGAAGATTGCTTTGAAATAACGTGTGAACCTGCTGATCTGCAAACAGTAAGGGGAGCCATTGATGAGTCGGGAATAAAAGCGGCCACGGCGGAAGTAACCATGATACCGCAGACCACGGTAAAGCTTGAGGGGGAAAAGGCCGGGCAGATGATGCGTCTTATAGACGTGCTGGAAGAACATGATGATGTGCAAAACGTTTACGCTAATTTTGAAATAGAGGAATAAAGAATTCGCCAAATAGCCACCCGGCAATGGGTGGCTATTTTTATGGAATGAAGGAGCTAAAATATGGAAATAATATTATAAGCAAGATTACACGGGGGAGCGAACCATGGCAAGAAAATCCAACATTATAACCTGTTTTGCTGTACTGGTTTTTATAACCTCAATCGCTGCAGGCTATTTCTGGGGCAGCAGGTTATTAATTTCTCCTCAGAGCAAGCCGGCCAATGTTTATCACTCAGCGCCGAATTTTTTCAACCCCAGGGTCAGCCTGGAAACAATTCTGATAAAAGACAAAGAGTACCTGTGCGGAGATTTAGAGAAAATATCGGAAGAAATCGCTCCAGAGGAACTTCTGCACCTGGACAGAAAGGCGCTGGCCGAGAGATTCCCGGCCTCGGAAGGGTGGGTCGTTAGCTTTAGTAATCCGGGGTTTCTAACCCTGACTATGAAATCCGATGAGTTTTGCCCACTGCACCGGAACTGCCGGCACATAGGGCTGTATCAGGGTTTGGTGGCAGTTTATGAGGGACCGCTGGGTTTTAACGGAAAAATGCTAAGGGTTGAGAATATCCCGGTAGAATCCTTGGATCCGGACTTCAGGATTAAGCTTGAACAGGTAATGGATTTTAATAAGCTTTCGCATACAACAGCAGAAAGCCTGCGCCAGGAACTGGAATTCAATACAGAAGAGTCCCTTAACGCGGCATTGGATAATCTTGACGAGCACAGTGAATAACTTTATTATCTACCCTGCCCAATCCAAAAAAGGATTGGGTTTTTTTTCGTAGAATTAAGCCTTGTTGAAGGGAGTGGCAGCTTTTGCTTATAATGGGTGTGGACCCCGGTACCGCCATAACCGGATTTGGCCTGGTGAGATATTACGGCAACCGGTTTGAACTGGTGGATTGCGGCTGTATCCGCACTGCCTCCGAAACGCCGCTGTCTGAGAGACTCCACTTTATTTACAGGGAACTTGTGGACATCATCAGGCGGCATAATCCGGAAGAATTTGCCGTGGAAGAGCTGTTTTTTAATAAAAACGCCAAGACTGCGCTTGCTGTAGGCCATGCCAGGGGTGTTGCCATGCTGGCGGCAGCAAGTTCCGGTATACCGGTGTTTGAATACACTCCACTGCAGGTAAAACAATCAGTGGCGGGGTTCGGCCGGGCCGAAAAAACACAGGTGCAGTTCATGGTCAAGACGATTTTAGCCCTGCCTGCCGCGCCTGCGCCGGATGATGTGGCCGACGCTCTGGCGGTGGCTATCTGTCACGCTAATTTAAACACATGGGTGAGGAAGCTAAAATGATATCATTTATTAAAGGAAAACTGGCCGAAGCCCAGACGGGATTTGTTGTGCTTGATGTCAGCGGTATAGGTTATAAAGTACAGGTGCCTTTATCCCTGCATTACAAACTGCCGGCTCAAGGCAGCGAACTGATGCTGCATACCCACCTCGCAGTCAGGGAAGATGGTTTCTACCTTTACGGTTTCCAGCGTCAGAGCGAACTGGACTTTTTCATAAAGCTGCTTAATGTCGCGGGTGTTGGACCCAAAGCGGCGCTGGCCATACTGTCCATCTTCAACCCCGGTGAGCTTGGCCGGGTCATCGCGGGTGAAGACCTGACCTCGTTGACCAGGGTGCCCGGTATCGGGAAAAAGACGGCGGGAAGGATCATCCTTGAATTAAAAGACAAGGTGTCAGATATAGAGGGTATAACCGATGCCGGCGGGTATGCCGCCGGACGGGAGATAGACGCCGCCGGGGCGCTTGAAGCACTGGGATATTCAGCCGCGGAAGCACGCAGGGCGGTAAGGGAAGCCCTGGCAGGCTTAAATGAAAACCCCGCGGTAGAGGAACTGGTAAAGAGTGCGCTGCGCCTGCTGGTGAAGAAATAGTGCCCTCGCTTCGGGCGAAATTGGACCGCCTTCAACTCACATCCTTGTTGCGTTCAGGCTTTCGCGGAATAGTTGGGGACATTCCTCAGCCTTTGAGACAGACTCCATATAGAGGTGTGTCCCCTTTCCTTGAACCGGTATTGGAAGTGAGCGGGGAAATTTACCCTGTCTGACAGAAAGATAAAAACTTTTGAGGTGCATAATAATGGATGACCGGCTTATCTCGGCCTCTGCCCGTACGGAAGATTTTGAAACCGACTTCAGTCTCCGCCCCCGCAGGCTTGAAGAATATATCGGACAGGAAAAGGTCAAGGAGACAATATCTATTTTCATTCAGGCTGCGCGCGAACGGGGCGAGGTTCTTGATCACGTCCTGTTGTTCGGGCCGCCCGGCCTGGGCAAAACCACTCTGGCCAACATCATCGCCTGCGAGATGGGCGTCAGCATCAGGACTACTTCCGGTCCGGCTATTGAGCGGCCGGGCGACCTGGCGGCGATACTTACCAACCTGGCCAAGGGAGATGTTTTATTTATTGACGAGGTTCATCGCCTGAGCAGAACCGTTGAAGAGATACTTTATCCCGCCATGGAGGACTACGCTCTTGACATTGTCATCGGCAAGGGCCCTGGCGCCCGTTCGTTGAGGCTTGATCTGCCCCGCTTTACCCTGGTGGGGGCGACTACCCGCGCCGGTCTGCTTACCTCGCCCCTGCGTGACCGCTTTGGTGTCATCAGCAGGCTGGAGTATTACCAGCCTGAGGAGTTGGTGCTGGTGATCACCAGAACAGCCGGCATTTTAGGAGTGGATATTACCAGCGAGGGTTCCCTTGAAATAGCCAGCCGTTCCAGAGGCACCCCAAGGGTTGCCAACCGGCTGTTAAAAAGGGTGAGGGATTATGCCCAGGTAAGGGCGGATGGTGTTATTACGCTTGAGGTGGCCGGCGAGGCGCTCCGGTTTTTTGAAGTTGACCCTTTAGGCCTTGATAACTCCGACAGAAATCTTTTGTTGACGATTATCAATAAATTTGAAGGTGGGCCGGTGGGGCTGGATACCCTGGCCGCGGCCACAAGTGAAGAGACTGAAACGCTGGAAGATGTTTACGAGCCCTACCTGATCCAGCTCGGCATGCTTACGCGAACACCACGTGGACGGGTTGCCACCCGGTTAGCCTACCGGCACCTGGGTTTGGAGACCAAACCTGCTCCGGAACAAGGCGGTTTGTGGTAGAGATCTCCTCTGAAAATAATGTTCGGGGTTACCTATATATGTAGGTGCGAATTTATTCGCACAAATGTTGCGCTAGCGCCAAACAAGATCGGCGCTAGCGCGCCATGTTC
>CAZIYV010000067.1:1370-17618 GCA_964543575.1 uncultured Pelotomaculum sp. | reverse complement strand
TACCTCCGTTTACGCTACACCCTTGGAATGCGGCGATCTTATCACCCGGATTATGAATAAAGTAAAGAACATAGAGAACATAATTGTGAGCATCCACTGCCACAACGACCTGGGCATGGCCACCGCCAACACCCTGGCAGCGGTCAGGGCCGGAGCCGGCCAGTTGGAAGCAACTATAAACGGTATCGGGGAACGGGCAGGCAACACTTCTCTGGAAGAGGCGGTCATGGCGGTATATACCCGGCGCGCCGCATACGGAGTTGAAATTAAGGTGGACACCAGAAAAATATCAGCCACCAGCAGGATGGTTTCAAAGATTACCGGAGTGCCGGTTTCCGCCCATAAGTCGATTGTCGGCGCCAACGCTTTTATCAACGTACCGGAGTGGTACCCGGATGAACTCCAAACTGCCTATGAGATCATAAATCCCGTTGTGGTGGGCTCCTGCGGCAACAGGATTGTGTTAAGCGCCGGATGCGAAAGGTCAGAGCTGAAACAGGGGCTGGAAGAACTGGGCTATCACCTGGACGGGGAAGACCTGGAGGAGATTTATCTGAGATTCTTGGATCTGGCCCACCATAAAAGTGAAGTTTTTGACCAGGACCTGCACCTGTTGATGGAAAAAATAAAGGTGGATAGCAGCATCATCAGTGTTAAAAATATATCTGTCACCACTACCGGGATCTCCAGGGCCACAGCTGCCGTCACCCTGGATCTGGAAGGTGAAACGGCCACTGACGCGGCCTGCGGCAACGGCCCGGTGGACGCTGTCTTTAAAGTGGTAGAGCGGTTGGTGGGGGAACAGGTTTATCTGGAGGACTATTCCCTGCAGTCAGTCAGCCAGGGCAGGGAGTCTCTCGGTGACGCCACGGTTAAGGTGCGCTTTGGAGACAACGAACTGGTGGTGGGCAGGGGTATCAGCGCCGATGTGATAGAGGCCAGCGCCAAAGCTTATGTTAACGCCCTGGCCAAGGTACGGATAATAAACAGGGAAAATGCCAGGCAGGCATAGGAAAGCAAGAATTAAAAAGGGGCAGCTGTCTCCCCTTTAAAGATACTCAGTAATTTTATATAATAAAGGAAAATTCCGGGGTGATAGTTATGGCCGTTGTAGATATTACTGTGGTTCCCATCGGGACAGGTACCGCCAGCCTCAGTGAGTATGTCGCGGGTTGTGTGCGGATCTTGCGGGAAGCGGAAGGGATCACCTACCAGTTGACTCCCATGTCCACCATTATTGAAGGTGAACTGGACCGCGTTTTTGAAGTCGCCCGCCTGATGCATGAACAGCCTTTTGCCAAGGGTATCGGCAGGGTGGTTACCACTATCCGCATTGACGACCGCCGGGACCGGGAACTTACCGCGGCCGGCAAGATTGCTGCGGTTAAAGCCAGGCTCGGCGAATGAATTATTATATTGAACTTTTAAACAGCATCAAGCGGGGTGTGGTTAATCAGGTCTACCTTTTTTACGGTGAGGAAACCTACCTGCGGGAGCAAGCGGTAATGCGTTTTAAAGAGTATTATTTTCCGAACCTCGCCCAGGATTTGAACTTCGACCTGATCGATGGCGAAAGCACAAGTCCGGCAGACATTGTGGCCAGAGCGGAAACCCTTCCTCTATTTGCCGAAAAGCGCCTGGTTGTGGTTAAAAACCCGACCTTTTTTAAACCGGCCAAAAAAGCGAAGGAAGACAGCGAAGATGGTGAAGAAACAGCAGGGCCGGTTAAAGAGGCCGCCCTGCTGGAGTATTTTAACAACCCACTTGGTTCTACCTGCCTGATTTTTACCACCGGTGATCCAGTAGACAAAAGAAAAAAACTATTTAAGGCGGTAAAAAAGACTGGCCATGTAGTTGAATTTGCCTTTCTCAGCCGCAATGACCTTACCCGCTGGCTGGCGCAAAGAGCCAGGAAATCCGGCAGGAAGTTTGCCCCGGGGGCGGCGGAAACTTTGCTGGACACGGTGGGTACTTCCCTGCAAAAGCTGTCGGTGGAACTGGAAAAGCTTATTAATTATACAACCGGGCAGGAAGTGATCACACCTGCCGAGGTGCGCAGGGTTTGCCCGCCGGGGCTGGAGGAAAACATCTTCGCCGTGGTGGACGCGGTGGGAAACAAGAGGTGTGGTGAGGCCCTGGCCGCGATTAAAGAAATGCTGGCGGCCAAAGAGCCACCCTTCAGGCTCCTGTCTATGGTGGCGAGGCAGTTTCGCCTTTTACTGCAGGTAAAGGACTTGTTGGACCGGGGCTGCCCGGCCGGGGAGATTCCGGCCAGGCTCAAAATACACCCTTACGTGGCTCAGAAAGTCACGGTCCAGTGCAAAAATTTCAGCCGGGAAAGCCTGATAGGAGCCTTCCAACTGCTGCTGGAGCTGGATGAGGCGGTGAAAACAGGCCGTCAGGAGTTTTACCCGGCGCTGGAGATTTTTCTATTGAAGCTTTGCGCCGGTTCATGAAAATAATTATAGTTTTCCTTTTAAAAAGTAATTCCAATACAAATGAGGCAAAACATTCTTATCAAGAAAATACATACTATACCTCTCTCTGGCCTGGTTTAAAGGAAACGTTTCACATGGGTTTTTTTCATAGTCAAATTCCATCAGTACCACTTTCCCGTACCCTGTAATGATTGGACAAGAAGTATAGCCGTTGTATCTGCTGTCCATTGACCTTTCTTTCAGCAGGCGCAGTAAATTTTCTGCAACCACCTGCGCTTGTTTTCTGGCAGCCGCACCAGTCTTGGATGTGGGTAAATCCGCTGCGTCGCCTAAAGCGAAGATGTTTTTATAAAGTTTGTGCTGCAGGGTATATGGATCTACATCAATAAATCCGCTTGTTTGAGCAAGCTGACTTTCTTTAATGAAGGCCGGGAGTTTGAACGGGGGAGTAACGTGTAACATAGAGTATGCTACTGTTTCTTTCCGGCCAGTGTCCAGGCATTCAAAGGTAGCTTCTTTTGAAAGAGGATGTATTTCCAATAATCTATGTTTGTAAAATACCTTGATTCTTTTCCTGTCCAGTACTTTTTTAAGAGCGGCAATATACTTTTCCACTTCACAAATGTTATCTTTTGCAGAGAAAAAGATCAGGTTTGAGTCCTCACGCACACCTTTTCTCTTAAAATATTCTTCCGCCAGGTACATTACTTTTTGGGGGGCCGAAGGGCATTTCACTGGTGAGCCCGGCAGGGTAAAAACAGCATTGCCGCCCTGGAAATCTCTAATATTGCGCCAGGTTTCATCCAGTTGTTCAAACGAATACACACTTACGACACCACCCCGGCCAATTGATTCCTGCAGCCCCTTGATACCTGTCCAGTCGGCCAGCATACCGGGAGCCAGGACCAGGTAATCATAATCTATTCGTTTCTCCTTATCAGTAATAATGTAATTATCTCCTGGATTCAAGGCCTCTACAGTCTCCTGAAGAAAATGGACTCCATCGGGAATTAAGGCTTTCAGGTCGCGTACAGATGCTTCCTTCTCTATAATACCGGCCCCTGCAAATACCCACGCTGGCTGGTAATAGTGTTTATCGTCCGAATCGGTCAGGATTATATCAGCGCCAGGCAGTTTTTTTATTAAGCGTGATGCAACTGTAAGACCAGCGGTGCCTCCTCCAATAATCAATATTTGACAATGTCGATATCCTTCCATAGAATCACCTGCTTTGTAAATGGCTATGGTTTGGTTGTTATTGCCTGGGTTGGCTGCATCTAGTTCTTTTCTGTATGGATTTAGAAAATACCTCCATAAATTTTTATTAAAAACCATAACGGATTTACAATGCCAGTTCTCCCTTTTAAGATTACCGGTAATTTTATATAATGAAGCAGGATTGATTTTAATCTTACAAAAATGATGATAGAGAGAGAAGCTTTTGAGCGAAGATAAGCACCTTTTATATGACCTGGACGAACGTCCACCCTTAAACCGCACGCTGGTCTATGCTTTGCAGTGGCTGGGTTTTACCCTGGCTAACTCGGCGGTCCTGCCGCTGGTTGTCGGCGGCGCCCTGGGTCTTGACCAGGCCGGCATTGCCACCCTGGCCCAGCGCACTTTCTTTTTTCAGGCGCTGGCATCACTGCTGCAGGTGTGCCTGGGCCACCGCCTCCCTATTAATGAAGGTCCGTCCGGCATGTGGTGGGGCATTTTCATAACTCTGGCGGCTATGGCCCCCAGCCTGGGCAAGCCTCTGGGCACACTGCGCACCGATCTGGAGTTTGGCGTTATGGCAGCCGGGCTGATCCTGGTTATAGTAGGCATGACAGGTCTTGTCGGCAAGGCCTTAAAGTTTTTCACACCCGCTGTTACAGGCTCCGTGCTGGTATTACTCGGGCTGCAATTAAGCGGAGCCTTTGTCAAGGGCATGTTCGGGATTTCTGATGGGGGCAGCGTAGATTTCAAATCGAGTGTAGTGTCCATAATTGTGGTTGCTATAGTAGTAATTATTAACCTTAAGGGCAGGGGTTTCTTAAAAAGCATCGCCATACTGGTCGGCATCACGGCCGGGTGGATCATAGCCGTACTGGTCGGTGTTCCCTCCGGAGAATTTATAACCCAGAATGCTGTTGTCGCGCTCCCTCAGATATTTGCCTGGGGTCCGCCCACTTTTGATCCCGGCATAGTGTTTATTTCGATCCTTACCGGACTGCTGGTCCTGTCCAACCTGGTTGCCAGCATCCTGGCCATGGAGCGGGTGTTGAAAACAGAACTGCCTCAAAAAGCATATGACAGGGGTGTGGTCTGTACCGGTATCGCGGATATACTGGCCGGGTTGGGGGCAACGGTGGGTTTTGTGCCTTATTCAGCCGGCGCCGGCATGGTCAGTCTTACCAGGGTTGCGGCCAGGCTGCCCTTTATCATATTTGCCATTGCCCTGATTGTCATGGGCCTTCTGCCGCAGGTCGGCGCTTTTTTAGCGTCCATCCCCGAGCCGGTGGGCTATTCGGTGCTGCTGGCTTCTTTTTGCCAGATGGTGGGTTTTGGGCTAAAAGATTACGCCAGGCTGGAGTTTAATGCCAGGGACTATTTTGTGCTGGGGCTGCCAATCCTCTTGGGGACCGGTATAATGAACCTGCCGAACGGCTCTTTCGCGGGAACTCCCGTCTTCGCCCAGTACATCCTGGGCAACGGTTTTATTGCCGGCATGCTGCTGTGCATGCTGCTGGAGCACGTGCTCCTGCCCAAAAAATATTTTAGCTAGAGTTGTGAGTTGTGTATGTGAGTTGTGTACCGGGTACCTAAGTTATTAAGTTATTAAGTAAGAGTGAATAAGTAAAAGTGAATAAGTTGGGTTCCTGATTTATACAAAAAAGCCACAGCTTTTGTAACCGCTGTGGCTTCATTTTCAATATTTTACTTTTACCCTGTCTGCTTATTGTACCTTTTGGTCAGGCGCGATTTCTTACGGGAAGCTGCATTTTTATGTAAAATGCCTTTCGTAACGGCCTTGTCGATAGTAACCACCGCATTGCGGAGCTTTGTACCGGCGTCTTCCCTGTCGGCCGCCTTCATGGCCTCTTCAAATTTTTTAATGGAAGTCTTTAGAGCCGATTTGATCCTGGCGTTTCTTATAGTCCGCATACGGGTAATCTCAACCCGTTTGGCTGCGGATTTGATATTCGGCATGTATTCTCACCTCCCAACGGCAACAATTTTACCATGCGCAGAAAAAAAATGCAAGTGCTGCCGTATATCCTTTCTTTTTTTGGTAAAAGCTATTTTTGAATTTTAAAAGGAATGGAGGTGAGTTGTCAGATGCAGTGGCTTGGCATGATTATCAGGTTTGTTGTTTCGGCACTTGTATTGATTGTAGTCAGTTGGCTCTCGCCCGGTTTTGTGGTGAGCGGAGGATTTGTCGGGGCCTTAATAGCCGCGGTTGTTATCGCGGTGTTGGGTTATATCGCCGAAGCCCTCCTGGGCGATCGCATCTCCCCGCAGAGCAGGGGGTTGGTCGGGTTCATAACGGCAGCTGTAGTAATTTATCTGGCGCAGTTCATTATCCCCACTATGCTTAGCGTTAGCATTGTCGGCGCTTTGATATCCGCATTTATTATTGGACTTATTGATGCTTTTGTACCGACTGTTTTGCGCTGACAGTAAACCTCATAAACCCCTCCGTCCGGGCATAAGATTTTATGAACGAGCCCGGAAGGGGGGGTTTTATGTATTCCGCTCCCATCAGCAGCTATGGCCGCTATAGAAAGCTGTATCCCGGCCGCCGGCTTATAACAGGTTTAGCCCTGATTATCATCACCCTTTTTCTGGTTGTAAAGATAGCTCCTGTTTTTTGGGAGCGATCTTCACTGTTGAACACGCTCAAGGATGTTCCCTTTAAAATTCTAGCAGTGTACCAGCTGGAACCGGAAAAAGTTCTTAAATCCGCTATCCCCGTCCTGCGCTGGGGTAGTTTTGAAGGGGATGGTGACAGCCCGTCACTGACTCAGGTTTTTCTATATATGACCGGGACAGCCGGCAGGGTAAACCTGCTCAGTCCGGCCTCGGTTTTGCAATCTCAAATACCGCTGCTGGCCGCGCTGGACTGGCCGGACGCTCTGCCGGCCAGCAGTCCGGACTATAACGCTCCTGCAAAAACAACAGCAGGCCTACTAACGGAAGGCCTGGTTGCTGTGTACAATACCCATGCCGGAGAAACTTACAGCCTCACCGACGGGGTTGAAAGGCTGGATGGCCGGCGGGGCGGTGTGGTCAAGGTTGCGGCGGCCTTTCAGGAGACACTGGAAAATGAATACGGCGTAAAGGTGGCCAGATCAGACCGGATCAACGATCTGAGCTACAACACTTCTTATCTTGAGTCGGAAAAAACGGCACGCGAACTCCTGGCCGCCAATCCGAAAACCTGGGCGGTATTTGATATACACCGGGATTCAGGGAAAACAAGAGAGCAAAGTGTTGTTAATATAAACGGCCAGAATGTGGCGCCGCTCCTTTTTATAGTTGGTTCCGATGTTCGCCGCTCATTTCCGGCCTGGCGGCAGAACTACGCCTTTGCTGTGGATCTTTCAGATAAATTAAATGAAAAGTACCCCGGGCTTTCTCTGGGAGTCAGAGTGAAGGATGGGCTTTATAACCAGTCTCTCCACCCGCACGCAGTCCTTTTGGAAGTAGGCACAACAAAAAATTCCACTGACGAGGCGGTCCGCTCGGCGCGCCTTCTGGCGGATGTTGTAGCCGGCATGATTAATGGAGAAGAACAGAAAAACTGAATTTTTTCTTTAAAAAGTGATAAATTCAGCTATAACTACAGGCGGCCAGGCGTAAATCAGGTTTTTTCCAGATTTTGCGTATAAGCCGCCCTGTTTTTTTTCAATAATAGTAATAAATGTACTGGAGTGTTTATTATGAACTGGACTAAATATAAAGTTGTGCTCGTGGTCTTCACAGCCGTAGTCGCGCTGGGTACTTCCACCGCAATCGCCCGGTTTAACCACAGGGTTTGCCCCCAGGCGCCGGTACGCGCCTTTGAATTGAAGACTGACGGACAGGGTGTCTGCCAAGTGGAATTTCTGGGTGAGAGCATACGTCTTGAGCTTCCTATGGAATACCTGGCGGAAAGAATAGTTTTTATAAGGCGTTATGGTGAAAGTGTTCTAGACGGTACTTTGGTAGAGTTGAATCATATTTTTGAAGAGTGGCTTAATCCAGCTGAGGTGATAGAGGCAAAGATTGATTGATACCATTTTATGTCGGTGATATAATTATATAGTTGTTTACTTTTATCAGGAGGCTTTTAATGGAGTGTAAGAGAGATAGGATCCGCAATTTCTGCATTATTGCCCATATTGATCACGGCAAGTCGACCCTCGCCGACAGGCTTCTGGAATACACAGGCTCGCTAAGCGGGCGGGAGATGACCGAACAGGTGCTTGACCAGATGGACCTGGAGCGGGAGCGTGGTATTACCATTAAAATGCAGGCGGTGCGTCTGAATTACCGGGCCAAAGACGGCCTGGATTACCAGTTGAATTTGATTGACACCCCGGGACATGTGGATTTTTCATATGAGGTGTCCCGCAGCCTGGCGGCCTGTGAGGGTGCGCTGCTGGTTGTGGACGCTGCTCAGGGGATCGAAGCCCAGACTCTCGCCAATGTTTATCTGGCCCTGGATCATAACCTGGAAATCATCCCGGTGATAAATAAAATCGACCTGCCCAGTGCCCAGCCGGAGATAGTCAAAAAAGAGATCGAGGATGTTATAGGCCTGGACGCATCGGAGGCTGTCCTGGCTTCCGCTAAAAGCGGGATTGGAGTCGAAGAGATCCTGGAAAAAATAGTCCGTGTTATTCCGCCGCCAGGTGGACAGGCCCAGGCGCCTTTGAGGGCTTTGATTTTTGATTCACACTATGACCCCTATAAAGGTGTCATTGCTTATATAAGGGTGATGGAAGGCTCCGTTCGGTGCGGCATGCAGGTTAAAATGATGGCCACAGGCAAAGAGCTGGAAGTTAATGAGGTAGGCATCTTCAAGCCTTCCCTTACTTCCATCGGCGCACTGCACACCGGTGAGGTAGGCTTTATAGCCGCCAGTATCAAGAACGTTAAGGACTGCCGGGTAGGCGACACAGTCACAGACGCGCTGAATCCCGCCTCTGTGCCACTGCCTGGCTACCGCAAGGCCACTCCCATGGTTTACTGCGGCTTATACATGGTTGACACTGTTGATTATGGTGACTTGAGGGACGCCCTGGAAAAGCTCAGCTTGAATGACGCCTCCTTAATCTATGAGCCCGAAACTTCAGATGCGCTTGGATTCGGCTTCCGCTGTGGTTTCCTGGGCCTTTTGCACATGGAGATAGTCCAGGAGCGGCTTGAGCGTGAGTACGGCCTCAGCCTTATAACAACTGCTCCTAACGTTGTTTACAGGGTTACGACCACCGCGGGCGAGGTAACGGAAATTGAAAACCCCAGCAAGATTCCTCCTGCCGGAAAGCTGGAGATGATTGAAGAACCTTTTGTCAAAGCCACCATTATGGCCCCTAAGGATTATGTCGGCGCGGTAATGGAATTGTGCCAGGAGCGCCGCGGCATATTCAGCAATATGGAGTATCTGAGTGTGAGCAGGGTGATGATGTTATACGATATGCCCCTCAGTGAAATAATTTATGATTTCTTTGACCAGTTAAAGTCACGCACCAAAGGTTACGCTTCCCTGGACTATGAATTGTCGGGCTACAGGCAGTCTGAACTGGTCAAGCTTGATGTGGTTATTGCGGACGAGGTGCTCGACGCGCTGTCAGTGATCGTACACAAGGACAAGGCTTACTATCGTGGGCGCCAGCTGGTGGAAAGGCTGCGCAGCCTGATCCCGCGCCATCTTTTTGAAGTGCCGATTCAGGCGTCTATCGGCAACAAGGTTATCGCCAGGGAAACGGTTAAGGCTGTACGTAAGGATGTTTTAGCCAAATGTTACGGCGGCGATATATCCCGCAAGCGCAAGCTGCTGGAAAAGCAAAAGGAAGGCAAAAAGCGGATGAAACAGGTGGGCAACGTGGAAATTCCGCAGGAGGCCTTCATGGCGGTACTGAGTTTGGGAGAAAAATAAATTGTAGGTTCGGATTTATCCGAACACTCCAGTGGGGACATTCCTTCACACGGATAGCAACTGGTTTCATAGACTAATGACTACCTTAAGTTAGTTCCCTTTTCGTCAGTATGCTGACCTGAAGGTGTGTCCCCTGACCTTAGCCGACTAAAGTCGCACCTACATCTTCTAATTTCCCACGTACAAGCTAGGAGGTCATATCATGAGCTGTTATCTTAGGCATCTAAAGCCCCTCCTGGGAGAACTGGGTCTGGACCCCTGTGACCAGGGAGGAGCGCAAGCGGATTGACCTGGCTATAAGAGACTTTGTCGGCAGGCGGGCAAGTGGGGACGGTTCTCCACTTGCTCTTTAGCAAATCGAGAACCGTCCCCACTTGCGTCTTAGCAAAGCAAGAACCGTCCCCATTTGCCTTCATTTGCCTTACAGGGGGTGTTGTTAATTGGCTGTTGGAATATACATACATGTGCCTTTTTGCCTCAAAAAGTGCCTTTATTGCAGCTTTACCTCATATCCGGTCAACAGGGTGCTGACAGAAACTTATCTGAAAGCACTGGCCCGGGAAGTCAAAATGTACAGCATGGCCCTGTCAGACACGGAGAGAACCGTGTCCAGCCTTTTTATCGGGGGCGGTACACCTTCATGCCTGCCTGTGGCCAGGCTGAAGGCAATTATTGAGGAGCTGAGTTCATCATTTATATTCCTTCCGGAGTGTGAAATTACAGTGGAAGTGAACCCCGGCACTGTTGACGATGCTTACCTGAGCGGGTTGCTTGAGGCTGGGGTAAACCGCCTCAGTATCGGGATCCAATCGCTGCAGGACCACCTGCTGGAGGTGCTGGGACGGATCCACAAGGCGGAGCAGGCGCTGGCAGCGGTTCACCTGGCCAGAAAGGCCGGCTTCCGGAACCTGAACCTGGATTTTATCTTCGGCATCCCCGGCCAAACCTGCGCCAACTGGCTGGAAACACTCGCCGGTGCGCTGTCATTGGCGCCCGAGCATATAGCCATATACGGGCTTCAAATTGAAGAAGGCACCCCTTTAGAGCAGGCTGTGGCACGCGGCCTGCTGGCGCCCTGTCCGGAAGAGCTGGAGCTCAGCATGTACCGGGCAGCTATTGACAGCCTGACCGGACACGGCTACGAACATTACGAGATTTCCAATTTCGCCAGGCCAGATTGTCAGTGTTCCCACAACCTGGTTTACTGGCTGAACCGTCCCTACCTGGGATTGGGTCCGGCCGCCCACTCCTTTCTCAGGGGTGAGCGTTTCTCCAATGAAACTTCTATAGAAAGGTATTCTGAAAAGCTTTGCCGGGAAGAATATCCGTTAGAAACAAGAGAAAAGCTATCGTTTGAGACAGAAATGGCGGAGACCATGTTTCTGGGCTTAAGATTAATCAAAGGGATTGACTTAAACATGTTTTACCAGCGCTTTGGCAGGCGCGCGGAAGATATTTACCGGAAGGAAATTGCCGGGCTTTTAAAAGACGGGCTGGTTGAAATTGCCGGGCGGCACCTGCGTCTTACAGGAAAAGGGTTGCCTCTGGCTAACAGGGTGTTTAGAGAATTTGTATGAAACCTTTTTTCTATTCCCTTGACAAATAAATAGAGGTTTGCTATTTTTTATTTAAGTGCTTTTAGCACTCAATGGCATTGAGTGCTAACAAAAGGAAGGGGGAGCCGGTAAATGGACGAGCGCAAGCAAAAAGTGCTTCTGGCCATCGTTCAGGATTTCATAGCTACCGCCGAACCCGTTGGATCCCGGACTATAGCAAAAAAATACGGCCTGGGCGTAAGCCCGGCTACGATTCGCAACGAAATGGCTGATCTGGAAGAGCTGGGTTATATAGAACAGCCGCATACATCCTCCGGCCGGATCCCCTCAGTGAGGGGTTACCGCTACTACGTGGACTATTTAATGAAAAAAAGAGAGCTGTCCAGGGAGGAAGAAGAACTAATCCGCAGTGAGTTTGAAATAAAGGTTAAAGATGTCGGCCAGGTGATTCAAAAAACTGGCCAGCTCCTTTCCCATCTGACCTGTTACACAGCGATGGTACTGACTCAGCAGATGGGGTCAAGCAGCTTCAAGCATGTCCAACTCGTACCCATGCGCACGTCCCAGGCCATGGTCATTGTGGTTATGGATAGCGGGGCTGTGCATCACAGGATGATTGAAACTCCTGAGAGTATCAGGTCAAGCGATCTGGAAACCCTGTCCAAAGTGCTCAACGCCAAACTGCAGGGTCTCACCATGGAAAGCATCAAGCTGACTCTTTTAAAAGAAATTTATTTCGAGATGGGTAAACACAAGCAAGTACTGGATTTAGCCATGGAAATGATCCAGGACAGCCTGGTGCTTAAAGATGAGGATAAGATTTACCTCGGCGGAGTGTTTAACATGATTAACCAGCCTGAATTCCACAATGTGGAGAAGGTTAAAACCATGCTCAGTATTTTGGAGCAGGAAAAACTGCTTTGCGAGCTGTTAACCGGTCAGAGCTGGGATAAAGGTGTAACCGTGCGTATCGGAGGAGAGATTAAGGATTACGATATCAAGGATTACAGCGTGGTTGCGGCCCCTTATACTATAAGCGGGCGCAAGATTGGCTCCGTGGGAGTGCTGGGCCCAACCAGGATGGATTATGCCAAGGTGATCAGCGTAGTAGATTTTATGACCAAGAATCTTTCCAAGGCCCTGGAGCGGATGATCCTGGGCAGGGGAAGATAGGGAGGTACCATAATTTGAGTTTAAAGAGGGAAGCGGCTTCAGGTTCCGATGTTGACGAGAGACTGGCGGCTTTAATGACCAATTCCAATGCCATCCGGGCTATCGCCAGCGCGGTCGAGGGCACTTTAGGACCTAAAGGGCTGGACACCATGCTGGTTGATAAATTTGGCGAGGTGGTTATTACCAACGACGGTGTTACTATTCTGACCATGATGGAGGCTAATCACCCCGCCGCCAGGATGCTCATTAATATTGCCAAAGCGCAGCAGGAGGAAGTCGGTGACGGTACGACCACAGCCACGGTGATGGCCGGCGCGTTAGTCGGCTCCGGAGTTGAGCAGGTGGCCAGGGGGGTGCCGGTAGCGAGGGTTATAGAGGGCCTCAGGGTTGGCCTTAAAAAGGCGCTGGAAATCATGCGCTCGGAGGCCTGTCCGGTAAAAAGCCTGAATGACCCGGTGATCCGACAGGTGGCGCTGGTAGCAGGCCGCAGCCACGAGGACATCGCTGACCTGGTAGTTCAGGCGGCGGTATTGATAGGACATGAAAAACTGAACGATCCCACCTTTAAGTTTTCAGAGGCGATTGTTGCTGAAGAAGGCGCTGAGAACGAAGTGTTCATGGGTGTGATCATCAACAAGGACAGGATCAGCCGCCAGATGCCCAGGGAGTTGAACCAGCTAAGCGTCCTGGTAATTGACGACGCTCTGGAACCGGAGGAGATTGACGATGAAGCCCTCAGCACCGAATCCGGTTTTGCGCGCTACCTCCAGCTCCAGGAAGAATTCAAGGAGAATGTGAAAAAGATAGCCGGTCTTGGGGTTGGCCTGGTCCTGGTTGACCGTGGTGTAAATGACACCGCTGAGGAGATCCTTACCGACGCCGGTCTGATGGTTGTGCAAAGGGTAGCCAACAAGGAACTGCGCAAGGCTGCGGAGCATACAGGCGCCAGGATGATCAAGCGCACCGGGCTGAAGAGAACTCCCGAAGAGTTGGAAAAGTTCCTGGGGCGGGCTGATAAAGCGTATAACGATGAAAAACTTGAGCAGGTCTGGGTGCTGGGCGGCGGCGGCAAACCAATGGCTACAGTACTGGTCGGCGCTGCCACAGCTGAGGTGGTAGGAGAGAGGGAGCGCATAGCCAGGGACGCGGCAGCCTCGGTGCAGTCGGCTATCAAGGGCGGCGTTGTGCCCGGCGGGGGTTCTTTGGAACTGGCGGTAGCCCGCGAGGTGGAAAAAGTGAGGGAAGGAATCCGCGGTATGGCGGCCTACGGTGTGGATTGTGTGGTGGAAGCGCTCAAGCGCCCCATGTCTCAGATCGTTGCCAACGCCGGGTTCAATCCCCTGGAGAAACTCGGGGATGTCATAGCCGCCCAGGTCGAGACAGGGAAAAACTCCCTGGCTATAGACTGCGACAGCGGCCAGGTGGCGGATATGCTTGAATTGGGCATAGCTGACCCCGCTATTGTGAAAACTTATGCCCTCAGGGCCGCTGGTGAAGTGGCCGAGGCCATTTTGAGGATAGATACGATCATAAAAAAGCGTGAGGAAAAGGACACGCATAAAGAGATAACATCTTAAGATGTTCATTTTATTCTGGTTGGTGAGGTGATACAGTGGGTAAAGACAAAGGAGAAAACAACGCGGGATTGGAAGAAACCGTGGGAAACGGCAGCGAGACTGACAGCTTGAAAAAACAAACCGCCACATATGGTGAGGAGCCTCAGGCCGGTGCAACAACAGTTGGAGAGTCTGCCAGTGCTGAGGCCAGTGCTGAGGAGGCTTTGACTGAGCCCGGCGACCCCGTCCTGCTGCGGCAGGCGCTGGCGGAGCAGACCACACGCGCCGAGGAGTACTTTGAGAGGCTGGCCAGACTGCAGGCCGACTTTGATAATTTCAGGAGGAGAACCCGTCAGGAAAAGGAAGAGTTTTATAAGTATGCATCGGAGAGACTTATTAGCGCGCTTCTGCCGGTGCTTGACAACTTTGAACGGGCGCTGGCGGCTGAAAGCAGCTCAATAGATAGTCTAAAGTCAGGAGTTCAGATGATTTTCAGACAGCTTCAGGAAGCGCTGGCGGCGGAAGGGCTGACACCTGTTCCGGCTGTGGGTGAGCAGTTTGACCCTCAAAAGCATGAGGCCGCGCTGAGAGACGAGTCGGGTGAACACCCTGACAATACGATACTGGAGGAACTGAGGCGGGGTTACTACCTTAAAGATAAAGTGATCCGGCCGGCCATGGTTAAAGTAGCCAAATAATTTTAGCAAGTAAACAAAAAGACAGGAGGTAGAATAGAATGTCTAAAGTAATTGGAATAGATCTTGGTACCACCAACTCCTGTGTTGCCGTTATGGAAGGCGGCGAGGCAGTGGTTATTCCCAACGCTGAAGGGGCCAGGACCACTCCCTCGGTGGTGGGATTCTCTAAAACCGGTGAGAGACTTGTGGGTCAGGTGGCGAAACGGCAGGCGGTGAGCAACCCGGACCGTACGGTAAGCTCAATTAAAAGACATATGGGCACTGACCATAAGGTTACCATAGATGATAAGAATTATACGCCTCAGGAAATATCAGCTATGATTTTACAGAAGCTTAAAGCTGATGCGGAGGCCTATCTGGGCGGCAAGGTGGACAAAGCTGTTATCACCGTACCGGCCTATTTCAGCGATTCCCAGCGCCAGGCCACTAAAGACGCGGGTAAGATCGCCGGCCTGGAAGTGCTGCGAATTATCAACGAACCAACTGCCGCCGCACTGGCTTACGGGCTGGAAAAGGGAGAAGAGCAGACGATCCTGGTTTATGACCTGGGGGGCGGCACCTTTGACGTTTCGATCCTGGACCTTGGGGACGGCGTTTTTGAGGTTAAGTCCACCAGCGGCAACAACCGGCTGGGCGGTGACGATTTTGACCAGAGGGTGATGGACTACCTGGTCACTGAATTCAAAAAAGATAGCGGCATTGACCTGCGCAACGATAAAATGGCAATGCAGCGTCTCAAAGAAGCGGCGGAGAAAGCGAAAATCGAGCTTTCCGGAGTGGCGACAAGCAACGTCAACCTGCCGTTCATTTCCGCCGACGCGAGTGGGCCCAAACACCTTGATATTACCCTGTCCAGGGCAAAATTTGAGGAAATGACAGCCGACCTGATTGAAAAGACCATGGGACCCACCCGTCAGGCCTTGTCAGACTCTGGATTGGACCCTAAAAGTATTGACAGAATCCTGCTGGTGGGCGGCGCCACACGTATGCCCGCTGTGCAGGAAGCTATCCGCAACATCCTGGGCAAGGAAGCGCATAAAGGGATCAATCCTGACGAGTGCGTCGCTATCGGCGCGGCTATCCAGGCCGGAGTACTGGCGGGTGAAGTCAAGGATGTACTGCTGCTCGACGTCACCCCGCTGTCCCTGGGAATTGAAACTCTGGGCGGTGTGTTCACCAGGTTGATCGATCGCAATACTACCATTCCCACCTCAAAAAGCCAGACTTTTTCTACCGCGGCAGACGGGCAGACGACTGTTGAGATTAACGTGCTGCAGGGTGAACGCTCCATGGCGGGTAACAACAAAACCCTGGGCAGGTTTACTCTTACCGGTATCCCCCCCGCGCCGAGAGGTGTACCGCAAATTGAGGTTAAATTTGATATAGACGTGAATGGTATTGTCAATGTGGCGGCCAAGGACATGGGTACAGGCAAGGAACAGAAAATGACCATTACCGCGACCACCAACCTTGACAGCAAAGAAATTGAGCAGATGGTCAAGGAAGCGGAACAGCACGCCTCTGAAGACAGCAAGCGCAAGGAAGAGGTTGAAATCCGCAACCAGGCCGACAGCATGGTTTACCAGGCAGAGGAGACGATCAAGGACATTAAGGAACAAGCCGACCCCCGCCCTGAAGAAAAACGGCAAAGAGCGCGGAAGGAATTGAAGTAAACCGCAAACGGGCAAAGCAGAGGCAAAA
>CAZIYV010000067.1:0-1360 GCA_964543575.1 uncultured Pelotomaculum sp. | reverse complement strand
GATCTCATGGCTTTTCACCCCGTTCATCTGCGCGACAAAGCCGACCCCGCAGCTATTGAAAAACTGCAAAAAGCGCTGGATGATTTGAAGGAAGCTCTAAAAGGTCAAAGCATAGACGAAATTAAGGCTAAGCTGGAGGCTTTAACAACTCCGCTATACGAACTGACAGCGGCCATGTATCAGCAGACCAGCCAGCAAGAGGGCGGCGCCGGCGAAGCAGGCGGTCCCGGCGGTCCCAATACCAGCCAGGAACAAAAAGAAAACGTTGTAGACGCCGACTTCGAAGTCAAAGAAGACAAATAATACCAGCAAACGGGGACGGTTCTTGACTTGCCTTTTAGCAAACGGGGACGGTTCTTGATTTGCTAGTTATCGACGTGGGAAATGGGACGTGGGAAAAACAATATTGTAGGCAATAAGGCGTAGGGAGTAGGCAAAATAAGATATAAGCCGTAAGTCGTAAAATATTTTAACAGACCCTATAGGAATGCAGGATATACACACGTCCCACGTCCCACGTCCCATGACTAAAATGGCTTACGACCTGCTGCTAATTTATATTTGTACCAGATCAGGAAGATAGTATATAATAGCGAAGAGAATGAATAGAATTCTAATGCCGCTGTGTTTTATAGCGTGCTCTTGGAGGTTCTTTTAAGGGGAATCATTGTTCCCCTTTGCTTTGTTTTAGTATTACAAGGTGGTGGATAGATGTCAAAACGTGACTATTACGAAGTGCTGGGCGTATCTAAAGGCGCTTCTATGGACGAGATAAAAAAGGCCTATAGGAAGCTGGCGCGCCAGTATCATCCCGACGCCAACCCGGATAACCCGGATGCCGAGGCCAGGTTTAAAGAACTGAGCGAAGCCTACATGGTCTTAAGCGATCCGGAGAAAAGGGCAGGCTATGACCACTACGGTCACGCGGGGGTTGACGGGCAAGGTTTTGGTGGTTTTAACGGCTTCGGTGACTTTGGCGGCCTGGGGGATATTTTTGATATGTTTTTTGGCGGCGGCGGTCGCCGCCGCAGCGGACCCGAGAAGGGTGCGGATATCAGATCGGATCTGGAAATCACCTTAAAAGAAGCTGCTTTTGGTCTGGAGCGGGAAATAAAAGTGCCGCGCACCGAGTCCTGCAGCACCTGCGGGGGCAGCGGCGCCGCGGCTGGCAGCAAACCAAGCACCTGTCCCGCCTGCAACGGGGCCGGCCAGATGCAGTTCGCCCAGAACACACCTTTTGGCCGGGTAGTGCAGTCACACACCTGTGACCGCTGCCGCGGCACAGGTAAAATTATTGAAAAACCCTGTCCAACCTGCCGCGGCACAGGGCAAACCAGGCGAACACGAAGTATCAGTGTCA
>CAZIYV010000066.1:0-17713 GCA_964543575.1 uncultured Pelotomaculum sp. | reverse complement strand
TTTATGCTTTAACTCCCGTCACAACACCGGCGCCCACAGTGCGGCCGCCTTCACGAATGGCAAAGCGCAGGCCTTCTTCTATGGCGATGGGGGTGATCAGCTCTATATCTATCTGGATGTTGTCACCGGGCATGACCATCTCCACTCCTTCGGGCAGGGTGGTTACTCCGGTCACGTCGGTGGTCCGGAAGTAAAACTGGGGACGGTATCCGTTGAAAAACGGGGTGTGCCTGCCGCCTTCTTCTTTGGTCAGCACATACACTTCCGCGGAAAAGTTCGTGAGTGGCTTGATACTGCCGGGTTTGGCCAATACCTGACCCCGCTCAACTTCTTTACGGTCTACACCGCGCAAAAGACAGCCCACGTTATCGCCGGCCTGACCGCTGTCCAGGATCTTCCTGAACATCTCTACGCCGGTTACCACGGTCTTGCGGGGCTTTTCGTTGAGACCTACTATCTCAATTTCTTCCTGTATTTTGACCTGGCCGCGCTCGATCCGGCCGGTGGCAACGGTGCCGCGCCCGGTTATGGTGAACACGTCTTCAACGGGCATCAAAAACGGCTTGTCGATGGCTCTCTGGGGGGTGGGTATGGCTTCGTCCACGGCGTCCATCAGCTCCCAGATCGATTTGCACCACTCGCAGTCACGCTTGCCGCAGGCGCACTCCATAGCTTTTAGCGCTGAACCGGTGATAATGGGCAGGTCGTCGCCGGGAAACTCGTAGATGGACAGAAGCTCGCGCACTTCCATGTCTACCAGCTCCAGCAGTTCGGGGTCGTCTACCATGTCGGCCTTGTTAAGATATACTACTATATAGGGAACATCTACCTGACGGGCTAAAAGTATGTGCTCACGGGTCTGCGGCATCGGGCCGTCGGCTGCTGATACCACCAGGATCGCTCCGTCCATCTGGGCGGCGCCGGTGATCATGTTCTTGATGTAGTCGGCGTGGCCGGGACAGTCAACGTGGGCGTAGTGTCTCTTGGCGGTTTCGTACTCAACGTGCGCGGTGTTGATGGTAATCCCGCGCTCGCGCTCTTCGGGAGCGTTGTCAATCTCGTCGTACTTCTTGATTGAGGCGCCTCCCACTGTGCTCAACACCATGGTGATGGCCGCGGTGAGGGTGGTTTTGCCGTGGTCCACGTGACCGATGGTGCCAATGTTAACGTGTGGTTTAGTCCGCTCAAATCTTTGTTTTGCCATTTGGTTTTCCTCCTTAGATTCGAAGTTGATGAGAGTAATTTTAACTTAAAAATTTATTTTTTTCTGGATGTCCCATATTTTACCCGTGTCTTCTGGCAATAATTCTTTCAGCGACATTTTCGGGCGTTTGTGCATAATGGCTGAACTGCATGGTGTAAGTGCCCCTCCCCTGAGTGCGGGAACGCAGTTCAGTGGCATAGCCGAACATTTCAGACAACGGCACGAAAGCGTTAATCACCTGGGCGCCGCTGCGCGGCACCATTTCTTCGATGCGCCCGCGCCGTGCATTAAGGTCTCCAATAACATCGCCCATATATTCATCATTGACCACTACTTCTACTTTCATTACTGGTTCCAGGAGGACAGGGCTTGCTTTTACGGCTGCGTTCTTAAATCCCATGGAGCCGGCAATCTTGAAAGCTATTTCTGATGAGTCCACCTCATGGTAGGACCCGTCCAACAGGGTAACGCTCAGGTCGACAACCGGAAATCCAGCCAGGACCCCGTTTTCCATGGCTTCTTTGATACCTGAGTCAACAGCTGGTATATACTCTTTGGGAACAGTACCGCCAATAATCTTGTTGGTGAACTGATAGCCGGAGCCGGGCTCACCTGGTTCGATTTCCAGCACCACATGGCCATATTGGCCACGGCCGCCGGACTGGCGGACAAACCTGCCCTCCGACTTGACTTTTTTAAGCACGGTCTCTTTGTAAGCTACCTGGGGCCGGCCCACATTGGCCTCAACTTTGAATTCGCGCATCATTCTGTCCACAATGATTTCCAGGTGCAGCTCGCCCATCCCAGAGATAAGCGTCTGGCCGGTTTCAGGGTCAGTTTTAATCCGGAAAGTAGGATCTTCTTCCGCCAGCTTCTGCAGCGCTACCCCCATTTTTTCCTGGTCCATCTTTGTTTTAGGCTCGATAGCCACCTCGATGACCGGCTCAGGAAACACCATGGACTCCAGTACGATCGGGGACTTTTCATCGCACAGCGTGTCACCGGTAGAGGTCATTTTCAAACCGACTGCGGCTACAATATCTCCAGCCGTAACTTCTTCAATATCCTCCCTGTGGTTAGCATGCATGCGCAAAATCCGACCGATTCTTTCTTTGCGGTTTTTGGTGGGGTTAAAAACATAGGAGCCGGATTTCAGCTTCCCTGAATAAACCCTGAAAAAAGTCAGTTTACCCACATATGGGTCAGCCATAATCTTAAAGGCCAGAGCCGAAAATGGCTCACTGTCCCTGGCCAGGCGAGTTTCTTCTTGCCCGTTTTCAGGATTGACCCCCTTCATGGCAGGCACCTCGGTGGGAGCAGGCAGATAATCAACTATAGCGTCCAGTAACGGCTGTACTCCTTTATTTCTAAAAGAAGATCCGCAAAGCACGGGTATTATACTCACCGCAAGGGTAGCTTTGCGCAGGCCTTCTTTAATATCCTCTTCAGAAAGTTCCACGTTTTCGAGGTATTTGAGCATAAGTTCCTCGTTTGTTTCGGCTACCGCTTCAATCAAGCGGTCACGCATCAGCTTGGCCTCTTCCTTTACTTCAGGCGGAATGTCAGTCTCTTTATAGCTTTCGCCCAGATCGCCGCCATAAATAATTGCTTTATTGCGTACCAGATCGACTGCACCGTAAAAGTTGTCTTCCATACCAAGAGGCATCTGAATGGCAATGGGGTTTGCGCCCAGGCGCTCTCTGATCATTTTCATGCCTTCGTTAAAATCAGCGCCAACCCTGTCCATCTTGTTAATGTAGGCTATACGTGGAACACCATACTTATCAGCCTGCCGCCATACTGTTTCAGACTGCGGTTCTACGCCTCCAACTGAACAAAATACCGCAACCGCGCCGTCCAGCACGCGCAGGGAGCGCTCTACTTCAACAGTGAAGTCCACGTGTCCTGGTGTGTCGATGATATTAATCTGGCAATCACGCCAGAGGCAACTTGTAGCAGCGGAGGTAATGGTTATCCCCCGCTCCTGCTCCTGTGCCATCCAGTCCATGGTCGCCGTACCATCGTGAACTTCCCCGAGTTTATGAACCCTACCAGTGTAAAATAGAATCCTTTCGGTGGTGGTTGTCTTGCCGGCGTCAATGTGGGCCATTATTCCAATGTTTCGTGTCTTATCCAGCGAGAGCTGACGCGTCATTCAAGATCACTCCTTTACCACCTGTAGTGCGCAAATGCCTTGTTGGCCTCGGCCATTTTATGAGTGTCTTCCCTTTTCTTTACGGAAGCACCGGTGCCTGCGGCCGCATCCATAATTTCACTGGCCAGTTTTTCTTCCATGGTCCGGCCGGCGCGATCTCTTGAATACTTGGTAAGCCAGCGGATAGCCAGGGTTTGCCTGCGGTCGTGCCGCACCTCAATAGGTACCTGGTAGTTAGCTCCACCAACCCTGCGGGCTTTTACTTCCAGCACGGGCATAACATTTTTCATTGCCGTCTCGAATACTTCAAGCGGGCTTTTGCCAGTCTTTTCTTTGACAATGTCCATAGCCCCGTAAATAATACTTTCAGACAGGCTCTTTTTGCCTTGCAGCATCATCTGGTTGATCAATTTGGTTAAAGTTTTGCTCCGGTAAACGGGATCAGGCAGTACTTCACGTCTTGCGATTGCCCCTCTTCTCGGCATGTTTTTCCCCCCTTTACTGTGAAAGTTAATATTTATTACTATTAAGTATGTAGGCCCGGATTTATCCGGACATTTTGTGCGAATAAATTCGCACCTACATGTTCCGTAGATCTCGTTAAACGTTTACTTTTTCGCCCTTTTGGTGCCGTATTTGGAACGGGCCTGGTTTCTGTTTTGCACACCTGCGGAATCCAGAGCGCCCCGTACAATGTGATACCTGACACCAGGCAGGTCTTTGACCCTTCCACCACGAACCAGGACGACCGAGTGCTCCTGTAGATTGTGCCCTATGCCGGGAATATAGGAGGTTACCTCAATGCCGTGGGTGAGTCTTACCCGTGCTACTTTACGTAAGGCGGAGTTAGGCTTCTTGGGGGTTGTGGTATACACCCTGGTGCAAACACCGCGCTTTTGCGGGCAACCTGTTAACGCAGGGGCAGTTGATTTTTTGGTTATTTCTTCCCTACCCTTGCGGATAAGCTGGCTGATTGTTGGCATATCTTTAAAATACACCTCCTTCCGGTAAATCAAAATTCTTTATAGAATCCAGAATTCAGAATTCAGGAGACAGAAGAAAGGTTTTATTACTGGTATTCTGACTCCTGACTACTGTATTCTAAAAAATTATTCTTCCGTAATCGCCGCCGCCGCGCAGCCTACATCGATTTGGCAGGCCTTGCCTAGAGCGAGCATGGAATCAACCTGGATGACCGGAATCCCCCTGGCTGTACTCAACCTGAGGATTGGTTCTGTCACATAACGGTCGGCGTTTTGTGCTAAAAACACAGCTTTAGCCTGGCCTCGCTCAATCGCTTTCAAGGTTTGTTTAGCGCCTACGGTTTTTCTTCGTGCTGATAGCAGACGCTCATAAACCATGGCAGTTTAATCCTCCTGAAATCAGACACTTTAATATCGTATCACCACTAGAGAACATTGTCAATTACCTGGTTTACCATTTCACTTTCAATTATTTCATCTTCAACAGGCTCTTCCTCATCTGCGTTGATGGTGATATTACGGTAGCGGGACATTCCCGTACCGGCCGGGACGAGCTTGCCTATGATCACGTTTTCCTTCAGGCCCAGCAGTGGATCGAGCTTGCCTTTGATAGCCGCATCGGTCAGCACCCTGGTAGTCTCCTGGAAGGATGCAGCGGATAGGAAGGAATCGGTGGCCAGGGAGGCCTTGGTAATCCCCATCAAAAGCGCCTTGGCGGTAGCCTGCTCACCACCCGCCTTCGTTATCCTGTTGTTTTCATCCTCAAACTCAAAGATATCAATCAGGCCGCCTGGCAGCAGGTCCGTGTCACCCGGTTCCTCTATTTTAACCCTGCGCAGCATCTGGCGGATCATCACTTCAATATGCTTATCGTTAATGTCCACGCCCTGCAGCCGGTAAACCCTCTGCACCTCCTGTAAAAGGTACACCTGCACTCCCTGAACCCCTTTGATCTTGAGCAGATCATGCGGGTTCACCGAACCCTCTGTTAATTCGTCGCCGGCGTAAATACGATCCTCGTCCTTTACTTTAAGACGGGCGCCGTAAGGCACCTGGTAGACAGTTTTTTCACCCTCACTGGATGTGGCTTCAATCTCCCGGCGTCCTTTCACCTCGCGCACTTCAACGGTGCCGTCGGCATCGGCTACAATCGCCTGCCCCTTGGGCCTTCTGGCCTCAAAAAGTTCTTCTACCCGCGGCAGACCCTGGGTAATATCGTCTCCGGCCACGCCGCCGGTGTGGAAAGTGCGCATGGTAAGCTGTGTGCCGGGCTCACCAATGCTCTGGGCGGCAATAATCCCTACCGCCTCGCCGATATCAACTTTACGGCCTGTGGCCAGATTACGCCCGTAACACTTGATGCAAACCCCGTAACGGGTCCTGCATGTCAGCACTGAGCGAATTTTCACTTTGTCAATTCCCGCTGCTGCAATCTGCTCGGACTCTTCTTCGCTGATTTCCTTACCAGCGTATGCCAGAATCTCACCAGTTTGGGGATGCTTGATATCTTCCAGAGCGGCCCGCCCAATATAGCGGTCCTCAACTTTTTCAATAACCTCAGTGCCGTCTTTGATCTCGCTTACCTCTATGCCCAGCGTGGTACCGCAGTCAACCTCCCGGACGATCACATCCTGGGCGACATCCACCAACCTACGGGTAAGGTAACCGGAGTCGGCCGTTCTCAGCGCGGTGTCAGCCAGACCCTTTCTGGCGCCGTGCGTGGAAATGAAGTACTCCAGCACAGTCAGGCCTTCCCGGAAGTTGGCCTTGATGGGCAGGTCGATAATCCGGCCGGAGGGGTCTGCCATCAGACCACGCATACCGGCGATCTGGCGGATCTGCTGGATATTACCGCGAGCACCCGAGTTGGCCATCATGTAGACCGGGTTAAATCTGTCCAGGTCCTCAATCAACGCTTCTGTCACCATCCTGGTGGTATCATTCCAGATCCCTATTACCGTCTGGTAGCGTTCTTCTTCGGTGATTAAACCGCGCCGGAACTGCAGCTCCACCTTTTCAACCTGTCCCTCGGCCTCTTTCAGAAGACCTTTCTTCTCCTTGGGAATGGTGATATCCTGAATCCCGATGGTCAGCCCCGCCCTGGTAGCGTAGGTAAAGCCCAGTTTCTTCACGCCGTCCAGCAGCGCGGTGGTAGCGGAAAAGCCGAGCTTGCGGTAGCACTTGTCAACAATCGAGCTCAGTGCCTTCTTATCCGCGACCTGGTTGATAAAGCCGCCCCATTCTGCTTTCAATTCTACCGGGATTACTTCATTAAATATGATTCTGCCTACGGTGGTTTCAGTAAGCCCTATTTCGGGAACACGCACCTTGACCTTCGCATGCAGGCTGATAACTTTATTGTCATAAGCCATTTCTGCTTCTTCCGGATCTTTAAAACACTTACCCTCGCCCGGCTCCCCTTCTCTTTGCATGGTCAGGTAGTAGCACCCTATAACCATGTCCTGGGTGGGAATGGCGACAGGCCGCCCGTCTTTGGGGTTCAAAATGTTATGCGACGACATCATTAAAAGCCTGGCCTCAGACTGCGCCTCGGCGGAAAGAGGGACGTGCACCGCCATCTGGTCACCGTCAAAGTCAGCGTTGTAGGCGGTACAAACCATGGGGTGGATCTGGATGGCCTTGCCGCTCACCAGCACCGGTTCAAAAGCCTGGATGCCCAACCGGTGCAGAGTGGGCGCGCGGTTTAAAAGAACCGGGTGTTCAGCGATAACTTCTTCCAGAACATCCCACACTTCCGGGCGGACCCGTTCAACCATCCGCTTGGCACTCTTGATGTTGTGGGCGAAACCGTCATTAACCAGGCGCTTCATTACAAAAGGTTTGAATAATTCCAGGGCCATTTCCTTGGGCAGGCCGCACTGATGAATATGCAGATCGGGACCCACGACAATAACCGAACGGCCCGAATAGTCTACTCTTTTACCCAAAAGGTTCTGGCGGAAACGTCCTTGCTTTCCTTTCAACATATCGGAAAGCGATTTCAGTGGGCGGTTCCCCGGTCCTGTCACCGGCCGCCCCCGTCGTCCGTTATCAATCAGGGCATCCACCGCTTCCTGGAGCATTCTTTTTTCGTTGCGGACAATAATGTCCGGAGCGCCCAGGTCCAGCAGTCTTTTCAGTCGATTGTTACGGTTGATCACCCTGCGGTAAAGGTCGTTTAAATCCGAAGTGGCAAAACGCCCGCCGTCAAGCTGCACCATCGGGCGCAGTTCAGGGGGGATTACCGGAATCACATCCAGTACCATACATTCAGGCCTGTTCCCGGACTTGCGGAAAGCTTCGACAACTTCCAGGCGGCGGATAGCTCTAATTCTGCGCTGACCGGTTACTTCCTTCAATTCCTGGCGCAGTTCCCTGGTCAATTCCTCCAGGTTGATTTCTTCCAGCAGCCTCTTAATTGCCTCCGCTCCCATATTGGCCTTGAAAGCGTTATTGTACCTTTCCCGGTGCTCCCGGTACTCGGTTTCACTTAAGAGCTGCTTTTTAATCATGCCGGTATCGCCAGGATCGGTTACTATGTAGGAAACAAAATACAGTACTTTCTCCAGCGCTCTGGGAGACATGTCCAAAAGCAGCCCCATCCGGCTGGGGATACCTTTGAAATACCAGATATGAGAAACGGGGGCAGCCAGTTCAATGTGGCCGAGCCTTTCCCGGCGGACCTTGGAGCGGGTAACCTCAACGCCGCACCTGTCGCAGATGACTCCCTTGTAGCGCACACGCTTGTATTTGCCGCAGTGACATTCCCAGTCCCGGGTAGGTCCGAAAATGCGCTCACAAAATAATCCGTCCCTTTCAGGTTTCAGGGTGCGGTAGTTAATGGTTTCTGGTTTTTTAACTTCACCACTGGACCAGGCGCGAATTTGCTCAGGGGGAGCCAAACCAATACGGATCCGGTCAAAATTATTTAAGTCCAGCAAAAGAACGCCTCCCTTTTCAGTCGTAGGTCGTGGGTCGTGAGATATGGGCTTTGCGGGTAATTCACAAGAGCTGATTAGAAATGCTACTGCAAACTCACTGCCCACCATTAATCTTCCCTGTACTTATATCCTGATAGAATTAAGCGAACTAATAATAAAAGTCACGTCTCATTATTCTTCATCCAGCTCAAAATCTTCATTGAGGAATTCTTCGCTTAACACATCTTCTTCCTCGCTCTCAACGTCATATTCCTCTTCTATCAAAACGACGGGCGGTTCTTCTTCCTGAATGTCTATGCCCAGTTCTTTGGCCGTTTCGGCGATGTCTTCCTCGACTTCCTTAATTTCAATTTCCCGGTCGTCTTCGGAAAGAACTTTTACATCCAGCCCAAGGCTCTGCAGTTCTTTAATCAGCACCTTGAACGATTCAGGAACCCCTGGTTCCGGTACGTTCTCACCCTTGACGATAGCCTCGTATGTTTTTACCCGGCCGACAACATCGTCCGACTTTACGGTGAGTATCTCCTGCAGGGTATATGCGGCGCCATAAGCCTCAAGCGCCCATACTTCCATTTCTCCAAAGCGTTGTCCGCCGAACTGGGCCTTGCCGCCCAGAGGCTGTTGGGTCACCAGGGAGTACGGCCCGGTTGAGCGGGCGTGAATTTTATCATCCACCAGGTGAGCCAGCTTGAGCATGTACACATAGCCAACCGTGATCGGGTTGTCAAAGGGCTCTCCGGTACGACCGTCATAAAGTGTCGCCTTGCCGTTCTCGGGGAGTCCCGCTTTTTTCAAACTATCTAAAATATCACTCTCCACCGCACCGTTAAAAACCGGGGTGGCAACGCTATAACCCAGGGTCTTGGCCGCCCATCCCAGGTGGGACTCCAGAACCTGTCCAATGTTCATCCGGGAAGGGACACCCAGGGGGTTGAGCACAATCTCAATGGGAGTGCCGTCAGGCAAAAAGGGCATATCCTCTTCGGGCAGAATCCTGGCAATGACGCCCTTATTGCCGTGACGCCCGGCCATTTTGTCCCCTTCGGATATCTTCCTCTTTTGTGCTATGTAAACCCGTACCAGCTGGTTGACGCCTGGAGGGAGCTCGTCACCCGCGTCACGGGAAAACACCTTGACGTCCACAATTTTTCCTGACTCCCCGTGTGGCACCCGCAGCGAGGTATCCCGCACTTCCCGCGCTTTTTCACCGAATATAGCCCTTAGCAAGCGCTCTTCGGCAGTCAGTTCGGTCTCTCCCTTGGGAGTCACCTTACCAACCAGGATATCACCAGGTCTGACCTCAGCCCCTACCCGGATAATCCCCCGGTCGTCGAGATCTTTTAAAATTTCCTCACCCACGTTGGGAATATCCCTGGTTATTTCCTCCGGGCCAAGTTTGGTATCCCGGGCATCGCACTCGTACTCCTCTATATGAATGGAAGTAAAAAAATCTTCCTTTACAGCTTTCTCGCTGATCAGGATAGCATCCTCGTAGTTATAGCCCTCCCAGGGCATAAACGACACCAGGATGTTGCGCCCTAATGCCAGTTCCCCCTGGTCAGTGGAAGGACCGTCGGCAATAATCTGACCGGCCTCAACGTTTTCACCCTTTCTTACCACGGGTTTCTGGTTGATGCAGGTACCCTGGTTGGAGCGGGTAAACTTTAATAGCTTGCGACGTTCAATGCTCCCATCGCTGGTCTTTATTTCAATATCGTTGGCTGTGACTCTTTCCACCGTTCCCGCGTTTCTTGCCAGTACAACTACCCCGGAATCCCGCGCGGCTTTGTATTCAATGCCGGTACCCACCAGGGGAGCCTGGGCTTTAAGCAGAGGGACGGCCTGACGCTGCATATTAGCCCCCATCAGAGCCCGGTTGGCGTCATCATGTTCCAGAAATGGGATCAGCGATGTGGCTATGCTGAATACCTGCTTGGGGGACACGTCCATATAGTCCACTCTTTCAGCAGGCACTACCACGATTTCCGGAGAGCGGGCATTAACGCGCACTTCTAAAAAGTGTCCTTCTTCGTCCAGGGGAGCGTTGGCCTGGGCAATAACAAAATCCTCTTCCTCATCCGCGGTGAGGTATCCAATATCTTCGGTTACACGTTTATTAATTTTGTCCACCCGCCGGTAGGGGGTCTCGATGAAACCAAACTCGTTGATCCTGGCGTAAGTGCTCAGCGACCCGATCAGACCAATATTGGGACCTTCAGGGGTCTCAATGGGACACATCCTGCCGTAGTGGGAGTGGTGCACGTCCCGCACCTCAAACCCGGCTCTCTCCCGGGAGAGACCGCCTGGTCCGAGTGCCGACAGGCGCCTTTTATGAGTGAGTTCGGCCAGCGGGTTGGTCTGGTCCATAAACTGGGACAACTGGCTGGAACCGAAAAACTCCTTTATAGCCGCCACTACCGGCCGAATATTAATCAAAACCTGAGGAGTGATCACATCAACATCCTGAATGGTCATCCTTTCCCGAACCACTCTCTCCATCCTGGAAAGTCCGATCCGGAACTGGTTTTGCAAAAGTTCTCCAACGGAGCGCAGCCTGCGGTTGCCCAGGTGGTCGATATCGTCCACCTGACCCTCGCCATTCATTAGCCTGAGCAAAAAGCGTATGGTATCAAATATGTCTTCCCTGGACAGCTCCCTGATGAATTCCCGTTCTGCGGGGACTTCTTTTTTAAGGTAGGGATCCAGGACAGTTTCACCGCTTGGATTTTCAACATGGCGGTAAAGGATACCGTGTTTGAGTTTTTTCTGAATTTTATAGCGGCCGACATTGGCCAGGTCGTAGCGTTTGGGATCAAAAAACAGAGCCTGCAGAAGAGAGCGGGCGCTATCCACTGTAGGTGGCTCTCCGGGTCTCAGCCGTTTATAAATTTC
This sequence comes from uncultured Pelotomaculum sp., assembly GCA_964543575.1. Classification (GTDB taxonomy): domain Bacteria; phylum Bacillota; class Desulfotomaculia; order Desulfotomaculales; family Pelotomaculaceae; genus Pelotomaculum_B. Next base: position 6,538 of record CAZIYV010000066.1, on the reverse strand, counting down.
GACCAGGGCTTCTTCCTCGCTGTCAGTATTGTCCCTGCTGAGGGTTTCCTGTATGTTTTTATCTTCATTAAAAAGATCAAGGATCAAGGCGTTGGTGCCGCGACCTAAAGCCCTGACCAGAACCGTGGCGGGGATCTTCCTGGTGCGGTCTATCCGGACAAAAATATGGTCGTTGACGTCTGTCTCAAATTCCAGCCAGGCGCCCCTGTTGGGAATAATTGTAGCGGCAAAAAGTCTCTTGCCGCTGGGGTCTATCGTTTCGGCAAAATAAACACCCGGGGAACGGACAAGCTGGCTGACAATTACCCTTTCCGCACCGTTAATAATAAAGGTGCCCTTTTCGGTCATCAAGGGGAAATCGCCCATGAAGACTTCCTGCTCTTTGACCTCGCCGGTTTCTTTGTTGATTAGACGCACCTTTACCCTTAAAGGCGCAGCGAAAGTGAAATCCCTCTCCTTGCATTCTTCAACTGAGTATTTGGTATCTCCCAGAGTGTAGTCAAGGAACTCCAATACAAGGTTGCCGGTGAAGTCCTGAATAGGAGAAACATCTTGAAAAACTTCCCGCAGGCCTTCTCTCAAAAACCAATCGTAAGAATTACGCTGGATCTCGATAAGGTTAGGCAGTTCCAGCACTTCTTTTAATTTGCCAAAACTATAGCGTACCCCGGACCCCACCTTTTCAGGATAAGCCATCTAGTGCATCACACCCCCGTCATAAAATAAAGAAAGAAATCTCTCTTTTAATAGCGACTTCAATTCAAACTGATAATCTCTTGCGGTTTTATTTATCTATAAAAGCAGCTCCATGGAAATTTTTCTTTAAGGAAACAAGGGAAAAGCAAGGCTTTGCTTTTTTACAACACCTCGCTTTTTAGAAAATTAATAACTATCTAAAATATTATTACCTGACATTGTCATTTAAATACATTATATACCATAAATATTACAAAAAAAATGAGTACAAAAACACGGACATTCTAAGATGTTAGCATATCAAATTTATTCTGTCAAGGTATTTTTAGGAATATAACGTCATATATTCTAAATGGTGCGTACATTGGCAAGCGCGATAAACCTAAAAAAGGGCCCCTATAGCCCTTTTTTAGGTTTACTGCTATAAGCGATGGTTACTTAATATCAACTGATGCTCCCACTTCTGTCAGCTTGGCTTTGATTGCTTCCGCCTCTTCCTTGGCAATCTTCTCTTTTACCGGTTTAGGAGCGCTGTCAACCAGATCCTTTGCCTCTTTCAGGCCGAGAGCGGTTATCTCCCTGACAACTTTAATCACGTTGACCTTCTTTTCACCGACGGCGGTAAGAATAACATCAAATTCAGTCTGCTCTTCAACTTCTACCGGAGCGGCGGCTGCTCCCGGAGCGGCGGCAACGGCCATAGGAGCGGCGGCGCTCACGCCAAATTCCTCTTCAAACGCCTTAACCAGTTCAGACAGTTCCAGAACGGTCATCCCTTTTACTGCTTCAAGTATCTCTTGAACTTTAGACATTTTTATATAACCTCCTAAAATTTTGTTGATTTTTTACTGATATTTATTCGCACCTGCGATTTTAGTCATCGGCGTCAGACGTCAGTAGTAGATTCCCACGTCTCACGTCTCATTTCTCATTTATGCTTCCCCCGCCCGCACCTTGCGGACAGCTTCAAGGGCGTAAACAAAACTGCGTAAAGTACCCTGCAGCACACCTGCGAATCCATACAGCGGAGTCTGCATACCGCCCAGAACCTTGGCCAGGAGCACTTCCCTGGGTGGCAGATCGGCCAGTTCTCTTACTCCCCTGGCGTCTATAACCTTGCCTTCCAATATCCCTGCTTTTATTTCCATTTTCTTGGTTTCACGGATAAACTCGGTCAGTACTTTGGCCGGCATCACCGGATCGGTGCCAAACGCTATGGCCACCTGACCTTCCAGGTAAGGACCCAGACCTTCCAGGCCTGTTTGTATGGCGGCGAGGTTAGCCAGGGTATTCTTCGCCACTCTAAGCTGACAGCCCGCATCACGCAACCGCCGGCGCAGTTTGGTGGCCTCTGCCACGTTCAGCCCGCGGTAATTGGCAAGAACAGCGGCCTGTGAACCTTCAAACTTCTCTTTCAGTTCCTGAATAATAATTTCCTTATCTGCTTTGCTGATAGGCATTTTTCTTAAAACACCTCCTCTCTGGGTCGTGAGACATGAGACGTGGGACGTGAGGTTTAAGGGTATTCCTCAAGGGTCATAAGTACCTTTTCCCATCCCGGTTCTGACGCATCACGCTCTATAATATTGACATAAAAGTTAAACATAATATTTCCGGACTATCTGAAGTCTGGCCGCAAGTCGACATGGCTATTGGCAATTCCGGGGGAATTATGACCTGATAGCCAATCATTCATTCCCACGTCTCACGTCTCATTTCCCACGTCCAAATTCAAAAAGGCCTCTGCAGACATACACAGAGGCCCCGGCGTTTTTAATCGCTAGGATAACAGGCCTCGGCTGGCGGCGCGTAAGCCATTATGCAAAAGCACCAGCTGTCTACAGCAAAAATAATATATCTACCTTCGGTAGCAAGTCGCAAGTCGTTTGACATGGTAATTCACTTTATTGACCTGATAGCCAATCATTCATTCCCACGTCTCACGTCTCATTTCCCACGTCCTAACTATTAAGTGGTTGCCTTCTGAACATTAACCTTGACACCCGGTCCCATGGTCGAACTAAGTGAGATGCCCTTCATGTATTGCCCCTTGGCCGCTACCGGCTTCGCGCGAACCAGGGCGTCAACCAGCGTGCGCAGGTTTTCAAGCAGCTTTTCGGTTTCAAAAGATACCTTCCCGATAGGAGCATGGACATTGCCTGCCTTATCTACCCGGTATTCAATTTTACCCGCTTTTACTTCCTTTACCGCTTTGGCTACATCAAAGGTGACAGTCCCGGTTTTAGGGTTTGGCATCAGTCCGCGGGGGCCCAAAATCCTCCCCAGTTTACCGACCATACCCATCATATCGGGGGTAGCTATGGCTACATCAAACCCAAGCCAACCTTCCTGCTGGATCTTGGCCACCATGTCCTCGGCCCCAGTAAAATCAGCCCCGGCATCTCTAGCTTCTTTTTCCTTATCCCCCTTGGCAAACACAAGAACTGTACGGGTCTTGCCAGTGCCGTTCGGCAGGACCACAGCGCCGCGCACCTGCTGGTCCGCGTGGCGGGGGTCCACCCCCAGCCGTACGGCTACCTCAATAGTTTCATCAAACTTGGCCGGAGCGGCTTTCTTGACCAGTTCAAAAGCTTCGACCGGCTCATAAAGTGTGCCCCGCTCAACTTGTTTAGACGCGTCCATAAATTTCTTGCCGTGTTTGGGCATAATTAAAACCTCCTTGTGGTGTTAACGGAAAAATTTCCTCCCACTGGTTATCCTTCTACAATCTCAATCCCCATGCTGCGGGCCGTGCCTTCAACCATAAGCATCGCTGCCTCAACACTGGCCGCGTTTAAATCCGGCATTTTCAATTCGGCTATCTCCCGCACTTTGGAGCGGGGTAGTTTCGCGACTTTTTTTATATTTGGTTCTCCGGAAGCCTTTTCCAGGCCTGCCGCCTTTTTAAGAAGCACCGCTGCCGGCGGCGTCTTGGTCACAAAGGTAAAGGAACGGTCCTCGTAAACGGTAATCTCAACCGGTATAATCAGGCCTGCCTGTGCAGCGGTACGCTCATTGTACTCCTTCACAAAAGCCATGATGTTAACCCCGTGCTGACCCAACGCGGGACCAACCGGCGGGGCCGGCGTCGCTTTGCCCGCCGGGACCTGTAATTTTACTATTGCAGATACTCTTTTTGCCATTCGCACTCACACCTCCTTTTTGGATAATAAGACGTGAGACGTCCTCTTATGTAGAATCCAGATCAAGAAATCTTTTCAACCTGGGTAAATTCCAAATCTATTGGGGTTTCCCTGCCAAACATGGAAATAATTACTCTTACTTTACCCTTTTCAATGTTTATTTCTTCGATTTGCCCAATGAAGTTCTCAAAGGGTCCCGCTGTGACCCGGACATTTTCACCTGTGGAAAAATCGATGCGCGCCCGCGGTTCTTCGACACCCATCTGCCTGATGATCTGTTTCGCTTCCGCCTCATTTAAAGGAATCGGCTTGGAACCGGAGCCCACAAAACCTGTCACCCCAGGCGTGTTCCGCACAACGTACCACGAATCATCGGTCATAAACATTTCCACCAGAACGTAGCCTGGAAAAACTTTGCGCTTGGATATCTTCTTCTTGCCGTCTTTAATCTCGATCTCATCTTCCATCGGCACAAGAATACGAAAGATTTTCTCTTCCATATTCATGGACTCAATGCGCTTCTCAAGGTTGGCTTTAACCTTGTTTTCGTAACCGGAATAGGTATGTACAACATACCAGTTTTTCTCCATAAAATACAAGGGACCCTCTCCTGTAAGTTAGGTCCCTCACCCCCTCAGGAAATTTATCTTTGTATGACTTGCTTCAGGATTGCACTTAAAGCCGAATCAAAAATCCAGATCAGGGCTCCCACAAACACTACCGCCACCAGGACAACCGCAGTATAGACAGTTATTTCTTTCCGGTTGGGCCAGTGAACTTTTTTCAGTTCGTTCAGGGTTCCTTTTACAAACTTCTGAACCAGCTCAACATAATTAACTTTTTCTTTTTTTGCCGGCGGTTCTTTTTTGGCGGTGTCTTTCTTTATTAGATCTTTCTTATCCTTAATTAAGGCGAGGTCCTTCTTGATGGATTCTTTTTTATCCGGTTTCAAGCCAGTATTTTTAGCCGCGACTTTTTTATCAGACGCAGTAAAGTCCCTGGCCTTATTTGCGTTTGGCCCGGCTTCTTTTTTACCCTGTTCTTTCTTCTTGTTGCCATTGTCTTGCTTTTTGGTGAGAACCATTAAACGCCACATCCTTAACTTTTTCTAAAATGCGCCCAGCAATGTTAATCATCCAATATAGATGCGGCAATTAATTGGGGGCATTTCAGCGGGGACATTTATAAACCGGGGAATTTCACCTGATGGAGATGCATCCCCTTTCCTGATAAGGAGGATGACTTAACATTATCTGGTTTCCTTGTGTAAAGTGTGCGTATGGCAAAACCTACAGTATTTTTTCATTTCGATCCTGTTAGAATCATTTTTCTTGTTTTTTTCAGTGGTGTAGTTTCTTCTTTTACATTCTGTACAGGCCAAAGTAACACCCACTCGCACTAGAGCCACCTCCCCTAAAGCCAAAAAAAAATTAACGTACCGCTTTTTGAAAATTTACCTTACAAATTTAACACAATTAAAAAGTGATGTCAATAGTTTCCCCTTGCTGCTGGTTATAACTGGCGCCAACCAATTTCCTGCGCGGATGACTTATCCTTTTCCCTATCAGGCGCCGCTCTGTTCCTTTAACGGGTTGATCAACCAGCTCAAGGGCACTAGTCTTATTCTAACAATATGGTTACCTTTTTATACCACTTAACGCTGTTTCAGCAGTCAGTGGGCACAGAGAAGGAATCTAAACGATCCCTTCTCCGCATTAACAATACTTCTTTTCTTTTTTAAAAATGACTCATTTATGCTTTAACTCCCGTCACAACACCGGCGCCCACAGTGCGGCCGCCTTCACGAATGGCAAAGCGCAGGCCTTCTTCTATGGCGATGGGGGTGATCAGCTCTATATCTATCTGGATGTTGTCACCGGGCATGACCATCTCCACTCCTTCGGGCAGGGTGGTTACTCCGGTCACGTCGGTGGTCCGGAAGTAAAACTGGGGACGGTATCCGTTGAAAAACGGGGTGTGCCTGCCGCCTTCTTCTTTGGTCAGCACATACACTTCCGCGGAAAAGTTCGTGAGTGGCTTGATACTGCCGGGTTTGGCCAATACCTGACCCCGCTCAACTTCTTTACGGTCTACACCGCGCAAAAGACAGCCCACGTTATCGCCGGCCTGACCGCTGTCCAGGATCTTCCTGAACATCTCTACGCCGGTTACCACGGTCTTGCGGGGCTTTTCGTTGAGACCTACTATCTCAATTTCTTCCTGTATTTTGACCTGGCCGCGCTCGATCCGGCCGGTGGCAACGGTGCCGCGCCCGGTTATGGTGAACACGTCTTCAACGGGCATCAAAAACGGCTTGTCGATGGCTCTCTGGGGGGTGGGTATGGCTTCGTCCACGGCGTCCATCAGCTCCCAGATCGATTTGCACCACTCGCAGTCACGCTTGCCGCAGGCGCACTCCATAGCTTTTAGCGCTGAACCGGTGATAATGGGCAGGTCGTCGCCGGGAAACTCGTAGATGGACAGAAGCTCGCGCACTTCCATGTCTACCAGCTCCAGCAGTTCGGGGTCGTCTACCATGTCGGCCTTGTTAAGATATACTACTATATAGGGAACATCTACCTGACGGGCTAAAAGTATGTGCTCACGGGTCTGCGGCATCGGGCCGTCGGCTGCTGATACCACCAGGATCGCTCCGTCCATCTGGGCGGCGCCGGTGATCATGTTCTTGATGTAGTCGG
>CAZIYV010000065.1:0-17869 GCA_964543575.1 uncultured Pelotomaculum sp. | reverse complement strand
CCCGAGACCGGAATCGAACCGGTACGGGGAGTTAACCCCGCAGGATTTTAAGTCCTGTGCGTCTGCCAGTTCCGCCACTCGGGCATATGATTTAAAAATAGCGCAAAGTAATTCTAGCACTTCCGTTTTTTAATGTCAACAATCTGTGCCGTCGCTTAGGTTACAGCCTGAACTGGTTTTGCAGAATAAGGAAGGCATTAAACATGATCTCCACAGGGTTTCTTGATTTAAGATTTTTATTGCGATCTTCTCATTTGTGCTATAAAATTTCCCCGTAAAGATTTAGAAAGGGTGTTTGTATGGACATAAAAATAATCACCGACAGTTCGTGCGACCTGCCGGAAGATCTCGTTGACAAATACGGCATCGGAGTGGTTTCTTTGCATGTCACCTTTGATAATGATGAAACCTTTACAGAGAGGGTTACTATAAGCCCGGAGCAGTTTTGGAAGCGCATGGCTGACTCCAGGGAACTCCCCAAGACATCCAGGCCGACCCCGGAGGCCTTTGCCATCGCCTTCAGGGAAGCTCTGGGCAATCACGCCTCGGTTGTATTTATAGGCTTATCATCGTCTCTCAGCGGCACCTTTGAAAGCGCCCAGTTGGCGGCAAAGTCAGTGCCCGGTGACATACACCTGATCGACTCCCTCACCGGTTCTCTGGGTCTCGGCATCCTTGCCATCAAAGCTCATGAATTCATACATTCAGGAGTAAACGTGCAGGCTGTTGTAGAAAAAATTATTGATTACAGGAATGGTATGACCACCCTCTTTACTATGGACTCCCTGGAAAACCTGATCAAAGGCGGTCGCGTGGGCAGGCTGCCGGGATTTATCGGCACGATGCTCAGTATCAGGCCTATCGGCAAAGCTGGGGACAGAGGCCAGATAGATGTGCTGGAAAAGGTGCGGGGACGCGCTAAATCACTGCAGCGGATAGTACAGCTGGTTGGGGAAATGGGCAGCAACCTGCAGGAAAAGATTGTGGGTATCAGCCACGTCAACTGTCTTCAGGAAGCTTTAAATTTAAAGAAAAACATAGAAGAGCAATACCAGCCCGGCAAAGTGATTATAAGCAAAGTAGGCAGCACCATGGGAACATACGCGGGCAACGGCGGCCTGATCGTATCTTTTTAACCGAAAAAAAGCGCCTCACCGGCAAGGCTATATATTTTAGATAGCCTTGCTTTTTATCTAAAAATTATTTACATAAATGTTATTATTCGACATATTCTCCGAAGGAAAATCATCTTTAGTTGTCAAACTAACTTCTTCACCTGCATCTGAAAGGTCTTGGAGGGGTTACATTGAAATTTAAAAATGCTATACTTGCCGGCGAACTCTTTAAAACAGGGCACCAGCCTGAAATGATACAAATGGAAGAAGAGTCAAATCCGTGCAGCAATCAACTCGAGAGAATTATCAAAGAGTGTACAGCCGGACTAAAATTAGCCAACGACGAATTCCAGCGGGAAATCAACAACCTCAAACAGGTTGAGACACTGTTCAAAACCTTGTCTAACTCCTCGCCGGTCGGGGTCTACATTGTCCAGGACGGTAAGTTTCAGTTTGTCAACCCACAGTTTCAGGAATTCACGGGATACCGGGAAGAAGAGCTTTTAGGCAGGGACGCGTATTTGGTTGTCCTTCCTGAAGACAGGGATTTGGCCAGGAAAAATGCGGTCGATATGTTAAAGGGAAGACGGTCCTTTCCGTATGAGTTCAGAAGTCTGACCAAAAGCGGCCAAACCAGGTGGATTTTGGAGCAGGTTGCCCCCATTCAATATCAGGGCAAAAGGGCTGTTTTGGGCAACTACATGGACATAACCAGCCGCAAACAGGCGGAAGAAAAAATGCGCACAGCCCACCAGCAGCTTCTGGATATTATTGAATTCCTTCCAGACGCCACCTTTGTGCTCGACCAGGACAGAAAGGTTATCGCCTGGAACAGGGCGATAGAGGAAATGACAGGAGTACAGAAAGAGAACATCCTGGGCAGGGGTGACTACGCTTATGCGGTCCCGTTTTACGGCAAGCCCAGGCAGATCCTGGTTGACCTCATTTTTGAGGATGGTCAGGATAGCAAGCGGCTTTATAACTACTTTGAGAACAGCGGCGCCACAATATTCGGCGAGTCCTCTATACCGTCTTTGCTGGGGAAGGAAGTTATCCTGTGGGGCAAGGCCTCCCCTCTCTTTGATGATGAGGGCAACCGGGTAGGCGCCATTGAGTCTATCCGCGATATCACCGATCGCAAACAGTCGGAAAAGCTGCTGTTTGAGTCAGAAAAAAGATATCGAAATTTGGTGGAAAATATCAACGACATAATTTTTTCCTTGAACACCAGTGGCTGTATTACTTATATCAGTAACGTATTTGAGAAGAAGCTGCTTTACCGTGTCGATGAAGTGGTTGGGCAAACTCTCTCCAGCTTCGCCCACCCCGAGGACCTGCCTGGTTTATTGGCAAGCCTGGAGAGCGCCAAAAGCGGACAATTAGAAAGAAGCGAATTTCGCTTACTTGGCAAGGACGGCTCTGTTCACCACTTTCGCGCCTCCAGCCGGCCATTACTGGAAAACGAGAAGGTGACGGGTTTAACCGGTGTAATGGTTGATATCACCAGGAGTAAACAGTTTGAAAGAGAAATGTACCGTATGGACCAGTTGAACCTTGTGGGGGAAATGGCGGCCGGTATCGCTCACGAAATAAGGAACCCGATGACCACGGTAAAAGGTTTCCTGCAGCTGTTTAAGGCCAGAGACAAATACGCACAGGAAAGGGAATACTTTGAACTCATGGTATCCGAGCTCGACAGGGCTAATTCCATAATAACCGAGTTCCTTTCCCTGGCTAAAAATAAAGCGGTGAAGCTCAGATTACAAAACCTCAACGATATCGTCAGGGCAATGCAGCCGTTAATCACCGCCGACGCTAATGTAACAGATAAAGCTATCGATATCGAGCTCGGTGATATCCCGGAAGTAAGCCTGGACGAAAGGGAAATCCGCCAGCTGATTCTCAATCTTGTTCGCAACGGGCTTGAGGCTATGTCGCCTGGGGGCAAGGTGAACATAAAAACTTATCTGAACAGTGGTGAAGTGATTCTGCTAATACAGGATCAGGGAATGGGAATTGACCCCGGGGTACTGGCAAAGTTGGGGACCCCATTCATTTCGACCAAAGACAATGGGACTGGCCTCGGGCTGGCTGTATGCTACAGCATCGCCGCCAGGCACAATGCCAGAATAAATGTGGAGACCGGTCCTGGCGGCACAACCTTTCTTACAAGTTTCAAGGTAGAAAAATCGTAGATAAACACTAACTATGTTAAATAATTCCGCTTGTAACATTTTACAAAATAAATTATTATATGAATAAAAGATTAGCAATTCATAGGATCGGTTTTACCTCCTTTTACCCGGCTGCGCCGGGTAGTTTTTATTTACATTTCAGTAAAATATATTTTGACTTTATCTGATCGATGTGATAAAGTTAGGAGGTTCTAACGGTTAGGTTATGGTTATTTCCCTCTCCCAATATATTAAATTGGTCAGGGAATACAAACTTGTTATTTCCTAAACCAAAGGACCAAAATAATTCGAGGGAGTGTTTTAATGTACCAAGACCGTTATCTAACATGTCGTGACTGTGGCTGTGAGTTTGTGTTCTCCGTGTCAGAACAGGAATTCTTTGCGGAGAAAGGCTTTACCAACGAGCCGGGCCGCTGCCCGAATTGCCGTGCAGCCCGCAAGAATCAAAACAGACGTACTGGTGGTGGGGATTTCCGCCAGCGCCGTCAGATGTATCCGGCTGTATGCGCCAGCTGCGGCAAAGAAACTGAGGTTCCGTTCCAGCCAAGCGGCGACAGGCCTGTTTACTGCAGTGATTGTTTCCGGAAAGTACAAAACTATTAGTACTAAAATACCAGGGGTAGCGAGTCTACCCCTTTTTTATTTTATCCTGCTTATTTTTGGCTAAAAAAACAGGCCCGGTAAGAAGGTTTTTGGAGGTCATTCATAGAAAGTCCTTTTTTAGAAAGGAAGTGTTAAAATGCTGCCTCGTCAAAAGGAGAGAATCCAGGAGCAACTTTTGTTATGGGGATACCCGCCCCATATTGTAGAATATATGGAGCCTTGGAGCCTTTTGAGCCATTATAATTATGAGCAAAAAAAAAGAGAGCAGCAAATGCTGGCCGAACCAAATGATGGAAACGACACCACTGCTATAGAAACTAACGTTGAGCTGCCCAAGGATCGATTTAATGGGGTTAAAGTCCCTTATCGCTGGTAATAAATCATCTGTTCTAATTAGATTTAATACTAAGGCCGCAGGCCTTTTTTGTTTTTAAAACCCTGGTATAGGTATGTTCTACTTGTCTCACGGCCTTTTGCCGAAGTATAATTTAACAAAAATAATCTTTGGCAAAGGAGCTTTGGTACGTGGGACCGAAAAAGGATGCTCTGGTTAAAATGCTGGAAGGCAAAAGCCATGCGCATATCAGTATCTATATTGAAACCGGGGAGGAAATCGAGCCTGACTGCCGGAGCAAAGTCACGGTTAAAACCATGGATGATCTGCTAATGATTGACGGTTTAATACCAATCCCGATTGATGACAGGTACGTGGTCTGCCTGGAAGATAATTTTGCTGAAATTGTTTTTATGGACCCGGACAACCAAATTGTCCATGTTAAAATATGGTTATAAAAGTTAAAACCGCGCTAGCATAAGCGCGGTTTTATCGCTGTATGGCATTTTATCGCTAATTGATTGAAATTATTTTATCACCTTTTTCGATCTTATCCACTACCTCTAAACCTTCCACAACCTTGCCGAACACGGCGTAATTCCCATCCAGCCAGGAAGCGTCATTTTTGAGCATATAAAACTGTGAGCCCGCCGAGTCTGGGGCATTGGAACGGGCCATGGCCAGTGTGCCGCGCAGGTTCTTCAATGTGAGTGAGACCTCCAATGGAATCGTCCAACCGGGACCACCCTGGCCGTTGCCCTGGGGGTCACCACCCTGCACAACCCAGTCCTCCACCCGGTGGAAAGTCAAGCCGTCATAAAAGTTTGCTTTTACCAGCTTGTCAAAGTTACCTACGGTGACAGGCATCATTTTGGGGTATACTTCTACAACTATTTTCCCCTTTGTGGTTTCCAAAGTGTAATTCACAATATCAGCAACCGGTGTTTCCGGGGCAGCCTTTTCGTCTATGTCAACCCTGCTGTTGACGCCCCCGGCGGCCGGTGTGAAATTCACCTGCGTGCCCACTACTTCACTCATAAATCTCAGCGGCACCATGGTCCTGTTGTTGACCAGTTCCGGCGCAGCTATGCTGATCAATCTGGAATTGCCCTGTTCCTCCACTAATGCAACTGCCTCTCCTATAGAAAGGTAAATAGAAAGCGGTTCCTTGGTAACCACAATCACTTGTTTTTCCTGATCCCACTTCACCTCACAGCCAAACGCCTCACTGACAAACCTCAGCGGCACGTAAGTCCTGCCGGTAGCAGCGTCGATTAAAGGCGGCTGGTCGGATTCAATCTGGGTCCCGCCCACATACACATCCACACCATAGTTGGCTTTGTCCAGATCAATGGCAGCTTCGACCGGCGCAGCGGTATAAAAAGCGGCAATGAACAATAGCACAAAAGTTGCAAGCATTAATTTTCTCATTAACATAACCCCCTCTCCTCTTTATTCGATAAAATTATTAACTTTCCTCCCGTGACAGTTATCCACTCTATTAAATTAAAACTCCTTTTCAGGGTAAAATATGAATAAAAAAAAGCCCCTGCACTCATAGCAAGGACTAGTTTTTTAAGATTTTTTGTGTTTTAAGTCTCCTCACCCACCCGCTTGATCACATCCGCGGGTTGGTCTTCCTGGTCATAATACAGCCACTCAGACGGGTAAAAAGCCATTTCAAACCCGGGTAGTGGTTTTGGATGTCTGCCTGGAGCATTTTTTTCTTCCATACCAATCACCTCAGGAATATTATCAGCAGCCCGGCGTAAATTTAAACCCGCACTTTAAAATTATTTATGATTTACAGTATTTGAGGTATTATAATGACACAACCTTAAATTAGGAGGCACTAATATGAATGCGGCAACCGAATTTTTACAGAGCAATCCATTATTGTTGGCAATCGTGGTCACGTGGAGCATTATATGGAAGGGCATAGCGCTTTGGCACGCCGCCCGGAACAACCAGCTGGTCTGGTATATAGTACTAATTGTAGTCAACACTGTAGGTATACTTGAGATAATCTACCTTTTATTCTTCCGCAAAAAAAGATCCGGTTTCTAAATAAGCCCTGTCATGGCGACGGGGCGATTTCATTTGAGACAAGGGTTGAGACAAGGGGACGGTTCTCCTGTCTCATCAATGAGACAGGAGAACCGTCCCCTTGTCTCACTTCTAATCCTTTTAGGTTAAAGACCTGGGGTCTCACCCTTGTTTTCAGGGTGGACAGCAGCCCCGTCATTACGACGGGGCTGCTTTATTTTACCTCCGGAAGACTTACCGCGGCGCAAATTACCTCAACCAGCGCAGGCCGGCCCAGTTCAAGCGCCTGCTTGATTGTCTCCTGAATCTGCGCCGGCGCCTCAACACGAAATCCTTCAGCGCCGCACGCTTTGGCAAACTGGACAAAATCGGGTGTGGTCAACTCATAGCCCAGCGGAGTCAGTCCCTGCGCTATCATTTTATTTTTTTCAATGCTGTAGATCTGGTTTTTTACCACAATTACCACAACAGGCAGTTTATAACGCACACAGGTAAGCAGTTCGGCCATAGAAACAAGCATCCCGCCGTCACCAACTATCGCGACCACTGTTTTGTCCGGGCAGGCGAACTTGGCGCCGATGGCGGACGGCAACCCGCAGCCGATACTGCGCCACATGGTGGAAATAAGCACCTCCTGTTTCTCCCCTAAAAAACCCAGGTCGAACCAGTGGGTAAACTCGCCGATATCAAGGGCAATTACAGCATTGGGAGGCATAATCTCATTAAGCGCGGTCATCAGCCTGAAGGGATGGATCGGAACGGCGTTGTTTTCCTGTTCCTTGACTATAGCCTGCTTGTTTCTCAGCGCTTCCCCTTTAATTTTATTAAGCCAGTCCTGGTTTAAACTGTAATTTTCCAGGTCATGCTCAATCACCGATAAAAGCAGTGCCAGTTCCCCGGTAGCGGAGGCAAAAGTATTGATATTCAGTTCTTCTGGGCGCTCCGCCAGCTGCACTACTTTGGCCTTTGCCGGGAAAAACCCCTGCTCATAGACCGCGTTGCCTACGAGTATAATACAGTCGGCCTCCTGGACTACCGGCGGCAGGTAAGCCTCTCCTATTCCTCCCAGGTTCATTTTGAAACGGCCTCTTACCACACCTTTGGCGTCCTGGGCGGTCAACACCCCCGCCCCCAGCACGTGTGCCAGGGAATGCACCTGGTACACAGCCTCTTCCGCTATTTTACCCACTACAATCAGCGGCCTTTGTGAGCTTTTAATTGCGTCAATTATGTTTTCGCTGTTTCCAGAAAAGGCCAGTGGTTTTTTAATTTCAACAATTTCGACAGGTACGGTTTCAGCATCTACCGGTTTCAAAAAAACATTTTGAGGAACGGAGATATGTGAGACTGAAAAATTTATGTATGAATTCTTAACCGCGCCGGCAAGCAGATCCAGCACAGATGCAGGCTCAGTAAGAATTGTGGTGAAACCGGAGAAACTCCTGAATAAGAGCTGCTGATCAAAAAACTGTTTAGTCCTGGCGCCGATTTTTTTTGTGTCCACCTGGCCTGTTATGGCCAGCACAGGGCTTTTATCATGATAAGCGTCTGCCAGGCCATTAAGCAGGCTGACCGCACCCGGTCCCGCGGAAGCGGCGCAAACAGCCAGCCTGCCGGTCAGCCTGGCCTCGTACGAAGCCATAAAAGCTGCGTTTGCTTCATGCGTCACGGAAATAAAACTTATCTTATCCTGGCGGGCTACCGCGTCGAGCAAGGGAAATATAGCGTCACCGAGAACACCGTAGATTCTTTGCACACCCCATTGGGCCAGTTGAGCCAAAATCAAATCTGCAACGTTACCGCTTACTCTCAACTTGTTCATCCTTTCTTGAATAGAAATAAAACAAAGTCAACATCCCATAGACTTTCTGTACACTATTCTTTCAATATATATCAATATTATCCTGCGCAAGATACCTTTAAATATGAGTTTGCAATAACAAAGTCCGAACCGTGAACCACAAAAAACAGTCTATATTATAAATAGTAGGGTCCGGGTAATAGCAGCGGACAAGCAGAAATTATATGGGAAATGATTTTTAGATATGTTATAATTCTTTTAAATTCAAGGAGGGAACACTGTTTGTCTCAAAAAAAGAGAAATAGAAAGTTAAATTATAAACGCCTGGCTGTCCTTATTATAATTCTTTGCGTGCTGATTGTCGGCGGCAGTGCCCTGGGACTGGTTTTGTCCAGCATTAAGGATATGCCGGCACTGAGCCAGGAGGTGCTGGAATCAGGCGCCTCAACCATGATTTATGACATAGACGGGAACCTTGTCACCCAGATCGGAATCAGAAACAGCGTTCCGGTTGATATAAAGAAGGTGCCCCCTCAGCTTAAGAACGCCTTCCTGTCCATAGAGGACCCCCGCTTTTACCAGCACCACGGGATTAGCGTTCGCGGGATTATGCGGGCAGCCTGGTCAGACCTTACTTCCGGATCACTCCGGGAGGGCGGCAGCACCATCACCCAGCAGTTGGTCAGGATATCCTTCTTGAGTCCGGACAAGAACGTTAAAAGAAAGATCCAGGAGATCATCATGGCCTTTCAGGTTGAAAGGCGATACACCAAAGACGAAATTCTGGAAATGTATCTTAACAATGTCTACCTTGGCGAAGGAGCGTACGGCATTCAGGCAGCCGCGCAAACCTATTTTGGGAAAAATATTTATGATCAAAACCTTCTGCTGGAAGAGATGGCCCTGCTGGCGGGCTTGCCCCAGGCGCCCAGCGCTTACTCGCCCTTCCTCGATCCCAAGGCCGCGCTGGCCAGGCGCAACGACGTCCTGGACAGCATGGTCAGGAACAACTATATCACTGCCGCCGAGGCTGAAACCACCAAAGCTAAAGAAATCCAGCTGGAAACCAAGGAACTGGCCTGGCGGCAGTACCCTTACCCCTATTTTTTAGACTATATAACAGACCAGTTGACTGAAAGATACGGTGATGACGCGGTTTTTAAGGGCGGGCTGAAAGTGTACACCACACTGGACACCAAAATACAGCAGATCGCTGAAACCGCCATGGGCAGAAACGCCAACTTCCCGTCTTCCAAAACGGACACCAGCGGCATCTTACAGCCCCAGGGCGCAGTCGTGGTGCTGGACCCGCACACAGGCTATATTAAAGCCCTGGTGGGAGGTCGCGAGCACACCCAGAAGAGGCAGTGGAACAGAGCCACCCAGACCGCCCGTCAGCCCGGTTCCGCTTTTAAACCTATCGCTGCTTACGGGCCCGCCATTGAATACACCGGCATGGGGCCCGCCTCGGTGGTGGATGATATCCCGGTCAATTACGGGTCTTACGAGCCACGGAATGTTGACGGAAGGTACCGCGGCCTGATTACCCTGCGTACGGCGCTTACCAGCTCTGTTAACATAGCCGCTGTTAAAATACTGATGGATTATGTCGGCCTGGCCAACTCCATTAAATTCGCCACGAACCTTGACATCACGCTGGATCCGCTAAATCACGGCGCCAGTATGGCTCTGGGCGGATTGCATAACGGGGTGACACCCCTGCAAATGGCCAGCGCCTACGGAGCGTTTGACAATCGTGGCGTATTTATTGAGCCAACCGTAATTCTAAAGGTTGAAAAGCAGGACGGTGTGATTCTGGAACAGCATGTGCCCAAACAGCGGGTGGCAATGCAGCCGACCACCGCCTATCTGGTCACTGACATGATGCGGTCGGTCGTACAGAGCGGCACCGGGACCGGCGCCCAGATCAGCAGGCCTGCCGCGGGGAAAACCGGCACCACCGACGAAGGAAAAGATCTCTGGTTTGTAGGTTTCACTCCCGAACTGGTTGCCGCGGTCTGGATGGGCTACGACCAACCCACAGCGATGCCTCAGGCTTATGGAGGTACTTACCCTACCAGGGTATGGCAGGAAATTATGAGCAAGGCGCTGAGTGACACTCCCGTTACTGGCTTTGCCAGCCCGGGGGGCATAGTGACCGCGACAGTAGATGGCAAATCAGGCCTGCTGCCTGGCCCGAATACGCCAAGTGACAGCCTGGTCACCGATTATTTTGCTGAAGGCACGGTGCCCTCAGCGACAGACAACGTGCACACCTTTGTTGAGGTCTGCGCGGCGAGCGGTCAACTGCCGACCCAGAACTGCCCCGACCGGGTGATTAAACCACTGATCAAGCTGCCTTATTCGGTTTCCCCTTCGGTAGAAGACTATCCCCTCAGGGCGCCTACCGAATCCTGCACTCTGCACGCGCCGGGCGGGACCCAGCCCGGTAAGACCGGTACCGGCTCAACAACCACCCCGGGCAAAACAGGCAGCAGTACCAAACCCGATCAAGGGGTTATAAAAACTGATACCGGCAATAAAAAGAATTAGTAATTCCGGAAGCGGCAGACAAGCCGCTTCTTTACATTTTTAGCCATTCATAGTTAATTGTTTTTGGTGAAAAATATAAGCTAGAATAACATTTTTCAAGGAGGCGCCACTAACATGTATCACCATGGCTGGTCTGACTACCAACGCGGCGTAAACGTAAACTCGCTGACCCCTGACGGAAGTGATGTTTCAATTGTTTATGACGGTTTATTGAGTAAAAGCGGATCTTCCCAGGTCTACCTCCACACCGGTTTCGGCAGTCCCATGCAGTGGGAAATAGTTGACGATTACCGTATGCAGCACACGCCGGAAGGATGGAAGAAAACACTGAATATGGAGGGCGGGCACCTTACCTTCTGTTTCCGTGATACCGCCGGCAACTGGGACAATAACAACGGAAACAACTGGACCTATAAGCTGGTCTAAACAGGAGAAACCGGGCTCGTCCCGGTCTCTTTTCTTTTAATCTGACACCTTATTGTGTTATAATACAGCAGGTTAAAGCCATTTCTTTTCCAATTCATTCGTTTGCATTAATGCTGGCTTATTTCTCATTCACGTACTTCTAATGAATGGGGTGAATTTTTATGTCCAAAAATAAAGGGAAAATATTAAAAGGCCTCCTTGCGGAAAATGAAGGCCTTTTTAGGTGTCCATTATGTTCTGGCCGAATGAAGTTGGTTCATTTAAAAAGTTTAATCTGTACCAATAATCATTGCTTTGATCTATCTAAGCAGGGCTATATAAATATGTTGTCCCATGCCCAGCGAACAAAATACGATCGACAAATGTTTGAATCCAGAAGGATTATTTGCAGAAGTGGCTTTTATGAGACTTTAAATACAAAGGCTAGTGAAATCATCATAAATAAACTTGAATCCCAAAGTGAACTGATAAAAATATTAGATGCCGGGTGCGGCGAAGGTTCTCATTTATCAAGGATACAGGAGAAAATAACTCAAAGCTCAGGAACAGACCATCTGGGAGTAGGCTTGGATATTTCTAAAGAGGGTATTAGTATGGCTTCAAAGGAGTATACGAACACAATTTGGTGCGTTGGAGATCTGGCAAAGGCCCCCTTTGCCAGTCAACAATTCAATATCATTCTTAATATTTTAGCACCAGCTAATTATACTGAATTTAATAGAATGCTTTCTCACGATGGCAGGGTTATTAAGGTGATCCCCGAAAGGGACTATCTTCTGGAATTAAGGGAGATTTTTTATGAACAAACCGATCAAAAGATTTACTCAAACGACAACACCTTAGAGCTTTTTAGAAGTAAGTTTAAGCTCATAGACGTCGAACGGGTACGATACAATATAACTTTGGACCAAACATTGATTGAACCCCTGATCCATATGACTCCCTTATCCTGGGGAACAACAAAAGAACAACTGCAAAAGGCTCTGGCAATGAATTTAAAAGAGGTCACCATTGACTTAACCATACTGGCAGGAAAGAATTAAAAGCAATATAACACAAATATAGCTACGCCAGCTCAACCACGGTAACACCATATCCCCCTTCTCCCTGTTCACCCAGGCGGAAAGATTTTACCCGGTGATGCCCCTTTAAAAGCTTCTGGACAGCCGTTCTCAGTGAGCCGGTACCTTTGCCGTGGATCAGACATACCCTGGGCAGGCCCGCCAGGTAAGCGTCGTCCAGATATTTTTCCACCAGGACTGTGGCCTCCTCGGCGTACTGTCCTCTCAGGTCAAGCTCGGCAGAAATCTCACGGGCTTTATCGAAAAGCACGCCAGCCACCTCGCTTTGCCCCGAGGCGAACCTGGGCTTTTCAATCCTCCGCAAATCACGCCAGGGGACGCTCATTTTAAGAATTCCCACCTGAACCTGCACTTCGCCTCCGGGTGCGGGGGTAGCAAGAACATAGCCCCGCTGGTTAAACTTGGGCAGAAAGACCTCTTCACCGGGGAGCAGTTCTGCCGGGACTTCCCCGGTCATGACCTTTTCAGGCACAGCGCGGCTGACCTTTTTGCTCAGCTTTCCTATCTTTTCTCTGGCCTCCTGGATGGCGCTTTCCCTGGCGCGGGCTGATTCCTCGGTCAATTTCTCCCTGAGTTCCTTAACCGCGGCCTCTGCCTCCATTCTGGTGTCCCTTACCAATACACGAGCTTCCTCCGCCGCCTTCGACAGGATGGACTCCCGCCTGGCGGCCAGGTCCGTCTCTTTTTTTTGAAGCATTTCCCTGAGCAGCCTGGCCTCTTCGGTAAGCCTGGCGGCCTCAGCCCGTTCAGCCTGCGCCTCCTGCTGCTCCTTTTCCAAATCGCGCATTAGTTCATCAAACTGCACCTGCTCAACTGTTAAGAACTCCCTGGCCCTGTTTACCAGTTCAACCGGCAAACCCAGCCTGCCCGCAATTTCGAAAGCGTTGCTGCGGCCCGGCTTACCTATCAAAAGGCGGTAAGTAGGCCTAAGCGTTGCCGCGTCAAACTCCACACTGGCATTCTCCACCCGATCGTGGGCGTAGGCGAAATTTTTCAGCTCGCTGTAATGGGTGGTGGCAACGGTTTTAGCCCCGATCACATGGAGTCTTTCCAGGATCGATTGGGCCAGGGCCGCTCCCTCGGTCGGATCGGTTCCCGCCCCTAACTCATCTAACAGCACCAGGCTGTCCTTGCCGGCCTTGCCGACAATATCCACTATGTTGGTCATGTGTGAGGAAAAAGTACTGAGGGACTGCTCAATGCTCTGCTCATCACCGATATCGGCAAAAACCTGCCTGAACACACCCAGCTTTGAACCTTCGCCCGCTGGTATGTGCAGACCGGACTGGGCCATTAGAACGAGCAGCCCGGCGGTTTTCAGAGCAACGGTTTTACCTCCTGTGTTAGGTCCGGTAATGACCAGGGTGTCAAAATCCTCACCTATACATATATTTACGGGCACAACTTCCCCCTTTAACAGAGGGTGCCTTCCCTGCCGGATATCTAATACCGCCTCCCCTTCCAGGACCGGCGCCCAGGCCTGCAAGGCATAGCTGTGCCTGGCCCTGGCCATAATGAAATCGATTTCGCCCAGGGTAAGCAGTGAAGTCTCGATAGACTCCAGGTTCTGCGCTACCCAGACGGACAGGCTGGCCAGAATCCGCTGGATTTCCTGCTTTTCCGCCATGATCAGGCGCCGCAGCTCGTTATTCCTTTCCACCACTGCCATCGGTTCGATAAAAAGGGTGGCGCCACTGGAGGATTGATCATGGACAATACCCGGCACCTGGGCACGGTACTCTATTTTGACCGGAACCACATAACGGCCTTCCCTCATGGTCACCAGCGGGTCCTGCAAATACTTCTGGTAATTGGGAGAGCGAATCAAGTGCTCAAGATGATCTTTAATATGCAGCTGGGAATTAACTATTTTTCTCCGTATCTGGGACAATTCCGGAGAAGCGTTATCCGCCACTTCACCGCCGGGTAAAATAGCTTTCTTTATTTTCAATTCCAGTTCCGGCAGTGCCACCAGGAAAAAAGCCAGCTCATTTAGTAAAGGATAATTTTCCGCCCTTTCCTGCAGGAAATTTTTAATAACCCTGCTTGCCGTAAGGGTATCGGCCACAGCCACAAGGTCCTCCGGCTCCAGCACAGCCCCGTGTCCCGCTCTTTGGAGCTGAACCCTGACATCCTTCCAGCCCCCCATTTCAGCGGTCGGCTCCAGTCGTAAAAGCTTCCGTCCTTCGCTGGTCTCATCCTGCCACCTGAAAATGGAGGTGAGGTCATCCACCGGCTCCAGTTCCATTACCTTCTCCTTGCCCAGGGGCGAATAGGCGAAAGACGCCAGGTTTTCCTGCACCTTATAGTATTCGAGTCTTCTAAGAGTTTTTTTATCCATAAACTTGCCTTTCAATTCAGTCGTCGGTCGTCAGCAGGCAAACGGGGACGGTTCTTGACTTGCCTACAGGCAAACGGGGACGGTTCTCGTTTGCTAACTTGGATTTATTTGAACACAAGGGGACGGTTCTCCTGTGTCAAACCAGTTTGACACAGGAGAACCGTCCCCTTGTGTCTCCCCTTGTGTCATGGGATTTTTTTAAGCAGCGTGTCCACCGTTTTTTTAGGCAGAAAGAACAGCGCAGCCTCCACAGCGTTTTGCAGAGCATTGAAAACATCCATGCTGCCTTCCCAATACTTCTTGATAACCTCCGGGCCGGCGGAGTTAAGCAGCCTTTGCAGGGCGATGGCGACAATATAAGCGTCATCGATCTGCCCCAGAAACGGGATTATGTCCGGAATCAGGTCGAGGGGAGAAAAAACATACACGATAGCCGCCCCGAGCACTGCCTTGTCTGTGGCGGAAACAACCGGGTCCTTTACCAGTTGGTACATCAGCTTGACAAAAGCCGGAATCAGGTTTACGAACTCCAGCAGCAGCGATTTCGCTTTTTCTTTATCCATTATATATTCACCTCCCATTATAAGACACCTCTGTAGTAATGACCCTTGGTAAACCCCTGCGGGCTGTTTTTGACCAAAATTTTCAATAATTCCGTGAGATTGGACTCGCCCCCGGACCGGCGCCTGTCCAGGACTGTTTTGTAAACACGCACAACATCGCGGACGTAACCCGCGTCCTCACGCCTGGCCTCTACCCGCAGCACGTCAACACCCGCGCCGGCCAGAACTCCGATGTCTTCTATGAGGCATAAGTCACGTGAGTTAAAAATATGCATGCGGCAAAACTGGTCCAATTCAACCGGAAACACGACCCCCTTGCGGTCCTTTAGGCCACAAGACAGGCTGCCGCACGGATTTGAGCAGCCTTTTGACCCGTCGCCCAGCAGGCTGCCCGCAACGCAGTACTCCGAAACCATCAGGGGCAGCGCCCCGTGTACGATTACCTCGGCCGGCACCGGCAGAAAAGGTGCCAGGCGCCTGATTTGTTCCAGTGTCAGCTCAGGTGAAAGAGTCACCCGGCTGACTCCCGCTCCGGCGAGAAAGAACGCTGTTGCACTGTTAAATATATTGAGCGGGAAATCGGCAAAAACCGGTTTGCCTGTAATCTCCCTTACTTTACTTATTAATCCCAGGTTTGTTACCTGAACCCCGTCCAGATGACGCCCTGAGATCTTCTCCAGGAGACGGCAGTACTCATCCATATCCCGGTCCTGGATGATGCGGGGAGAGGAAAGAATGAACCTGACACCCGCCTCCTCACAGAAATCACTTCCCTTAAGAATCTGCTCCGGTGAGAGACGTTCCCTGGAACGGTACTGCTCCATCCCAAAACAAACTTCCCGCGCCCCGGCCACGACTGCGGCTTTAAGGCAGTCCAGGCCTGTCACTGTCACAGACAGCGCCGGCTGTTCTGCAGCGCCGGGTTTTGCTCCTGTTTGGCGCGAAAGAGCGGCGGACAGGCGGCTGCTGAAAATATGATCCGGCACCGGTTCTGTTCTGAAAGCCGCCGACCTTTTACTTTCCAGACCAGCCAGTGCTTTTCTGCGAGCCTCATTGATTTCACTCACAGGAACCATTAACTGGCCATCCAGCCGGCACCTTAGTTCGGCCAACTCAAAAGGGGTGTTCCCCAGGCGGGAAAGCTGCTTTTCCAGGTATTCAAAAGTCAGTGGCCTGTTTAAAGCCTCCTGGGCCGGCATATCTGTTTCTGCCACCGAGGCAAATCCAGCGTTATCCTCAACCTCAATCAGGAGCGGCTGCCCCTGTCTTGCGGTTACTGTAAACACCAGAGGTATTTTCTTCTGGCCTTTGGGAGAAGTGAAGCTAGCCCTGGCCCGCTCCATTAAAGCGGCGTCGTGAGTCTTGAAGACCCGGTCACCGGGGAAAACCCTGCCCGGAACAGCCAGCTGAACAACCGAACCTGCCGGTGCGCTGTCAACGGGCTTGCCCGCCAGATACATGCGGCTTACTTCCCCGGCGGAACGCCCGCCGTCGGTAACCCAGACCTCAATGCCGTCACCTGTCTGCAGCGGCTCTTCGAGGATTATTTCCACCAGTCTGCTCTCCCGGTCAAACCTCTTTATCCTGCCCAGAAAGAGACCCCGGTTGTTGGGACGCTTGTAACTCATCAACTCCCGGCCCGGCCTGCCGTAAAAATAACCTGTGGTGAAACCCCGGTTGAAAATCTGGGCCAGGTCCCTGGCTTCTTCAGGCGCAACGGAAAAATCGCCATGCCCGGCAGCCCGGTCTATCAGATCACGGTAAACCCTGACCACCGTGGCTACGTATTCCGGCCTTTTCATTCTTCCTTCTATTTTAAATGATGCTATACCGGCCCGGATCAGGTCGGGCACATGCTCGCTTAAATTCAGGTCCCGCGGGCTTAAAAGGTAGTTACCCACCTTGCGAGGGTCAACCAGGGCCGTGCCGTGCCGGTCCACCAGGACATACTGCAGGCGGCAGGGCTGGGCACAGCGCCCCCTGTTGCCGCTGCGTCCCCCGATCAGGCTGGACATCAGGCACTGCCCGGAGTATGAAACGCACAGGGCGCCGTGCATAAAAACTTCTATGGCCACTCCGGCGCGCCGAATAATGTTCTCCACCGCAGCCAGGGAAAGTTCTCTGGCCAGCACAACCCGGTCTATCCCGGCCTCCTTTAAGAAAAGAACGCCGGGCAGGTTGTGGACTGTCATCTGGGTACTGGCATGCAGGGGCAGCTCAGGCACAACCTGCCCGGCCAGCCTCACCAGTCCCAGGTCCTGGACAATAGCGGCGTCAGCCCCGGTCTGCTGGAGAAAATGCAGAAATCTGGCGGCTTCCGGTAGTTCCCTGTCGTCCAGGATGGTATTAACTGTGACGTATATCTTGACACCCCGGACATGTGCGTACTCCACCGCCCGGGCCATCTCCATATTGTCAAAATTCCCGGCCGACTGCCTGGCGCTAAAACTTTTCCCCCCCAGGTAGACGGCATCCGCCCCGTTCTCAACAGCAGCCACCAGCGAATCCCAACTGCCGGCCGGGGCAAGTAATTCCGGCTTCCGGGTCATCGCGGCTACTCCTTCCGCTCGTGCCTTAACAGCCCGGCGCAGGGAACTACCTCTACACCCCGCTTCACAAGCTCGTCAAGAAAAAGGTTTAAGCCCAGTGAGTCGCTGGCCATATGCCCGGCAATGATTACGTTCACATGATTTTTTTCCGCTTCCTTACGGTGCTTTTCTCCAATGTGCATCACAATCAGAGTGCCCACACCGGCGGCCACCAGTTTGGCGTAGGCGTCTTCCGAGCCACTGGTCCCGCCGGTCATATCC
>CAZIYV010000064.1:0-18081 GCA_964543575.1 uncultured Pelotomaculum sp. | reverse complement strand
CGCCAAACCTGAGGCCGGCTCTATGGCGCACTAGCCTGTTCCAACAGGCGCCCCCGTACCAGTGGCAACTGAAAGCTCCGGGCAGATACTGCCGGCGGAAGATAAAGCTGTAAAGCAGGAAACTACAAAAATCATGAAATGGGATCAGCTGGAAGAACGGAAACAGGCCTAATCCGAACAGCCGGTTGCGAGAGGATAGGGAACACACCCCTTGAGTGAGACAAGGGGACGGTTCTCCTGTCTCAATTACAAGCCGCAAGCTGTAAGTCGTAAGGCGTAGGAAAATTAAGACGCAAGCTATAGGTCGTAAGTCGTAGGTATGTATGAAGTTTTAATGGGTCAAAGACCCGGGAAGAATGCAGGATATACCTACGGCCTGCAACCTTACGCCCTACGACTTAAATAAGGCATCCTTTCGGGCAATGTACGTCCTATAACAAATAGGCGCCTTAAAATAGGCGCCTGGATTTTTATTGGGACCATTGTCACTGTTTGAATTATTAGCATTTACTCCGGGCTTGTTTGGGGTGGCATTTGAATTTGCGGAGCCGGATCATCCGAGACCGCGCCCTCATAAGGCCCGGCGTTAGCTGCAGGTTCAGGCGCGTTAACAGGCTGTTCCTGATTGATGGATGAATTGGGCATAGCGCTGGCAACCTTTAAAACAGAAGCATGAAAATTGTCAATGCCGCTTTTTATGTTTTTTAGTGATTCCGTGGTTGCCTGAAGCATGGACATGATAATCTCCAGGTTTTTTTCGACATCAGGGGCGTTTGACATTAAAAAGAGCATGGGATTAAACACTTTTTTCAAAAAAATCACCTCCAGATTAAAACGTCTTATTTTTGACCGATAATTTGTTTTTTAAAAACGATAATTTTAACGCACTCTTTAAATCATCTTATGTATTGATGTGGTAATCTGTTACAGAACTAATGTTTCAGCGTTCTGTACACAAAAGCTCATATTGTGGACAAAGTCGTCCATGGTGTTGAACATGGAATAAGGAAGGTCCAGGCGGAGAAAATAAAAAAAAGGAGGTTTTGTTTATGCGCTTAGAAACCTGGCCCCTGCTGATAGCTGCGCTTTCTGGGATTGCCATGGCTATTCAGGGGACAGTTAATTCCGCCCTGGGCAAAGTGGTAGGGTTATTGGAATCAACCTTTATCGTACATCTTACAGGACTACTGCTGGCAGCTATACTTCTCTTTGTCTATAGGAGTGGCAGTGGCCGTCTGACCGATTTTTTTCAGGCGCCCTGGTATTCCTATACAGGCGGTGTGCTTGGGGTTTTGATTATTTACAGTGTTGTCCTCAGTATCCCCAAAGTGGGGGTAGCTCCGGCAACAACCGCAATTATTCTCGGTCAGGTATTTACGGCGGGGCTTGTGGATCACTTCGGGCTGTTCGGTATGCATAAAATACCTTTCAGCTTAGGCAACGTGCTGGGCACCCTAATGATGGCCGGGGGGGCCTGGCTGATTCTCAAGCAATGAGATTAACGGCGAGGATTAACAGCAGGCCCCAGATTATGCCGAGGTGGGCGAGAGGTTTGCTGTTTCGTCGTGATTCCGGAACCAGTTCATGCAGGACGATATAGGTCATAGCCCCGGCGGCAAAGGAAAGAAGGAGGCCAATAAAGGTTTGGGAGGATTCCACCAGTACCTGTCCGATAAACACACCCAGTGGTGTAACCAGGCTGATCAGCGCATTGATGGCCAGTACCCGCCGGGCGCTCAACCCGCCCATCCTTAGAGGAGCGGCAGTGGCCATCCCCTCCGGGATATTATGGATGCCAATGGCCAGCACCAGCAGTGGCCCAAGTTTGTCTGCGGCAGCGAAGCCGGCCGCGATAGCCAACCCCTCGGGAAAGTCATGCAAAGCGATTCCAGTCGAGATCAGATAGCCCATCTTGAGATAGTATCCTTTTCTTTTTATGAAAGCGGGGGAGATAGTATTAAGCCAAAGGTCAAGAACGTACATAAGTCCGGTCCCGGCAAAAAAACCAGCGCAGGCGAGAGGGAGGCTGCCGTAACGTAAAGATGAAGGCAGCAGGTCGAAGATTATGACAGCGGCCATTATACCAGCGGCAAAACCCAGCAGCAGGGATAGTGTGCCCGGGCGCAAGCGTCCGCACATTGTGACCAGTATAGCACCCAGGCATGTTCCAAGGCCGGCGATCAGTCCCAGCAGCACAATACCGCCCAATTTTTCACCAACTCCACAATACTATCTAGAATCGATCTTATTAGGCGGCGGTAAAAAATAGACGTGAAAGTGGGACGTGGGACAATTGGGTCGTGGGTCGTGAGACGTGGGACGTGAGAATGAAAGATAGCTTTATGGGTCAAAAACCTCAAAGAGAAATGCAGGCAGGATAAGCCGATGTCCGACGTCTGATGACTAACGACTGAAACCGTAGGTGCGAATTTATTCGCACAACCGGCATGAGCTAAAATGGCGTAGTCTTTTAGAGAAACTTATAAGAGTGAGAGGCCTAATGTAAGGCGTGATTACCGGGACTCAAGACCCTATAGGAATGCAGAATATACCCACGTCTCACGTCTAAAATGTCCACGACCCATGCCCCAATTACGGTATAATAATCTGCTGGCCGGGGTAAATAATTCCAGGGTTGTTCATTTTATTGGTTTGCACAAGGAGGCTGAGATCTGTACCATACTTGGCCGCTATTTCCCAGAGGCTTTCTCCCGCCTGAACCACGTGTGTTTTTGAGCCGTTTCTGGGATTAGCCGGTAAATATACCTGTTTTGGATTATTCGCCCCCTTAATGATTTCAACAGGCGTGCCAATGGAGACCATTGAGAACAATTCCTCGACATCCTGATTGTACATCCTGACGCATCCGTGTGAAACATATCCTCCGATGGATAAAGGATTGTTGGTGCCGTGGATACCGTAATTTCCACTTGGTATGGACAAACCCATCCAGCGGGTACCCAGCATGCCACCGGGGTGTATTAGTTTTACAACAACAACGTAACTGCCTGTAGGTGTAGGTGTGACGGCTTTGCCCACCCCGACGGGGTAAAGATTTACCTGGCGATCGCCCTCAAAATATGAAAGCCGCCTGGTAGCGAGGTTGATCAAAATGTGGCTGCCGAATGCTCTTTTCATTTTCTTGCTTAATTTCCTCCTTCCTAAAGCCTCTTTTTTATCTTATGAGGACACTCCTGTTAACGATTATTTTAATTTTGTTATTAGAGGATTTTTACTTTATACGGCTAACTAATATTGGAAAGAGATGGAGGAAACAGATGGTTATAAAAGTCCCGGCCAGGGCTAAAGTAAACCTTACCCTGGATGTGCTTGGGAAAAGGCCTGATGGCTACCATGAGGTGGAGATGGTGATGCAGTCGGTTGAACTGCATGACAGCCTGGAATTCAGCCCGGCGGACAGGGGAATTGAGGTCACTGTTGAAGGAATGGATCTTTCACCGGGTGCGGATAATCTGGTCTACCGCGCCGCGGAGCTCTTGCGCTTACGGGGAAGTATCAGGTCCGGAGTCAGGGTGCGGCTTAAAAAGAATATCCCGGTAGCAGCCGGTTTAGGTGGTGGTTCATCGGACGCAGCGGCGACACTTAAAGCATTGAATGAAATGTGGGGAGTCGGGCTATCTATGTCAGAGCTGATCTTGCTCGGGGAACAACTGGGAGCGGACGTTCCGTTCTGCCTGATGGGTGGTACGGCGCTTGCCCGTGGCAAAGGGGAGCAGGTTTTGCGTCTTCCGCCATGCCCGCAGCTTGGTCTGGTTTTAGTCAAACCACCTTTTAGTGTATCGACAGGATCTGTGTATCAGGCTTTCAGATTCGGACAAACGGTGAAAAAGCCGGATAACCGGGCCATGATTAAGGCGATCCGGGCTAATAATGTTTCAGACATCGCCAGCTGTTTGGCCAATGCTCTTGAGTCCGTCACAACCAGGATGCACCCGGAAGTAACAGGAATTAAAGAAAAACTAATTGAAGCCGGCGCCTCAGGAGCGCTTATGTCCGGCAGCGGACCAACCGTTTTTGGGCTGACCCCGGATCTGGCATCTGCCCGGTCAGTTGCCGCCCGCTATAAAAAGTCGGACGAAAAACTGCTGGTAACCAGCGTATTTAACCCGGAATAGCAGGCGGCACTTGCGGGAAAGTACATAGGGAGTTAAAATAAACGTAGTTTTGCATTTGTTTTTTTATGGAGGGACAAATAATGGAACAGCCAAGATTAGTGCCGATTAAGCTGGATAACTACAAGCCACTGCGGGAGATGGTTTTCGAGTCTCTCAGGGAGGCTATCATCCTTGGTAAGCTAAGGCCTGGAGAACGTTTAATGGAAATCCAGCTGGCAGAAGAAATGGGTGTCAGCCGCACACCTGTCAGGGAAGCCATCCGCAAACTGGAACTGGAAGGTTTCGTGGTGATGGTCCCCCGCAAGGGAGCTTATGTGGCCGGTGTATCCATTAAGGACATAGTTGACGTTTTTGAAGTCAGGGCTGCGCTTGAGGGACTGGCCGCAGGTCTGGCGGCAGAGCGGATCACCGATGAAGAGATGGATCAGCTGGAAGAGGCTATAGTTAAGCTTAGCGGCGAGGAAGATATCTTAACAGTGGTTAAAGGTGACTCTGTGTTTCACGAGCTGATTTATAAAGCTTCCCGCAACCATCGTCTGACTCAGATTATTACCCACCTCCAGGAACAAATCAACCGGTTCAGGCTGACTTCCTTATCGATTCCGGGCCGTCTAAAGATAGCTGTAGGCGAGCACAAAAAGATTATTGAAGCCATATGTACACGAGATGTTGATTTAGCGCACAGACTTGCCAGTGAACACATGGAAAACGCAGAGCAGAACCTTTTAAACGCCATCAGGGAGGAAGAAGATTAATGGTAGACGCCGTTGTCCTGGCCGGGAGCCCCAATAACGGTCCTTTAAAGGAGTGCAGCCCGGCCCGCTATGAGGCGTTAATACAGGTTGGTTCTAAAACCATGGTAGAACACGTTGTAAGGGCGTTATTAAAGGCCCGTAATATCGGCAGGATACTGATTATTGGGCCCGTTGCTGAGCTTTCCGCCCTTGTGAAGGGTGAAAGGGTGTCCGTTGCGGACTCCGCCGGCAGCATACTGGAGAATATCGGCGCCGGGCTTAATTTGCTTGGCGGGGAAAAAAGGGTGCTGCTTGTTACATCGGATATTCCAATGCTCACACCGGAAGCGGTCGATAATTTTCTTGAAATCTGTGGAGACATGTCCGGGGATCTGTATTACCCGGTTCTCGGCAAACAGGTTGTTGAGAATAAGTTTCCGGCCACCAGGCGGACTTACGTTAAATTAAGAGAAGGTATCTTTACAGGGGGCAATATTTTTATTATTAACCCGGCGGTTTTTCAAAAATGTGTTGAGAACGGCCAAAAGATTATTAACCTGCGTAAAAGTCCACTGAGGCTTTGCCGTTTGTTGGGTCTTGGCTTTGTAATAAAGTTCCTGACACGAACCCTGACCATCAGCGAGGCTGAGGAAAAGGTTTCCCAACTGCTGGGAGGGATTAAGGGGGTTGTGGTTACATCAAAGCACCCTGAGATAGGTGTTGATGTGGATAAGCCCGGTGATTATGAACTGGCCTTAAAGGTGATTGAAAAAAACAATTAAAAAAGGATTAACAGGATAAAGATTTATTTTTTGAAATTGTTTGTTTTATAGGAAAGCCTGTTAATCTATAAAATAATGCAAATTCTGTCTATTGGTTTTTAAAGCCGGCTTATAAGCCGGCTTTTCAATTCTTGTAGCAAAGTAATGTTATCCGGCATAGCTTTGATAATAAAAGCCGGGGGTGCTTTCATGAGTGTTGAGGTGATAGAGGTTTCATCGCCAGGAGCGATTCAGTCGTTTAATGCTTTCCCATGGAAAATCTACCGGAATTCTTACCTGGCTCCATCTTTTCCCGTGCTTGAGCGGTCTAGCCCGCATTATGACTCCCTGTTTGAAAGGGTGGAAGCGATGCCTTTTCTGGCGGTAAAAAACGGTCAGGTGCTCGGCCGCATTGCAGCAAGTGTCAACCACGCGCATGTTGACGGGGAAACCGGATTTTTTGGATATTTTGAGTCATTGAAAGACAACGCTGCGGCAGGCGGGTTGGTGGAAGCGGCCGCCAACTGGCTTTCCGCCAGGGGGAAGAATAAGATGATCGGCCCGGTGGATTTAAGCCCTCACGAACGTTTGGGGCTTTTGGTTGAAGGCTTTGGAGGATATCACAACCCGGGCATGCCTTACAACCCCACTTATTACCCATCACTTTTAAATCAATGCGGCATGGAAACGGAAATTAATCTTAACGCCTACCATTATAATTTACATAAGCCTGTGCCGGAAAGGTTAGACCGGGTGGCAGAGCGGGCTTCCAGTTCAAAAGGGATCAGGCTCCGGGAGATAGACTTCAATAACTTAAAGCGGGAGGGGGAGATATTCTCCCTGATTCATAACAGTTCAATGAGTGAGATATGGGGTTATGCACATCTTTCCCCGGCTGAAGGCGCCGCCATCTGGAAGAAGCTGAGGAGCTTTTTTGATCCGCGCTTAATTCTTTTCGCTGAAGTTAACGGTGAACCAGCCGGTATGTGCCTTTCAATGAGCACTGTGCGAAGAACATTATTCATAAACCGGGCCAGTGATTTGAACGTCCGGCTGGCTATCCTGGCGGTACTGCCGCAATACCGTTTTAAAGGCATAGAAGCGGCTTTAATCATGGAATGCATCCGGCGTGCCCGCGCCAGGGGAATTGCAACCATTGAACTCTCCCTGGTTGCTGAAAATAATTCCATGATGAACACGATCATTAAAAATCTTGATGGTGTTAGAAAAAGCAGAAGCTATGCTGTTTACAGGAAGCAAATTTAGGCCCCGCATAAAAAAACCATGTCAGCCTCATACTACTTTTGGAAAAATAAAGGTTGTTTACAAACAACCAAGCAACCCCGGAGCAGGGGGGGTATTTTCGTGGCGGCAAATGTTCTAACCCTTGAAAAGATAGAAGAAGCCAGAAGGCGGTTAGCCGGAGTTGCTTCCCTGACCCCCTTGGACTACTCGGTTACTTTTAGTGCCATAACCGGCAACACGGTGTATCTAAAACTTGAAAACATGCAGAAAACAGGCTCCTTTAAAATCCGCGGGGCTTATAACAAGATCATGAGCCTGAATGAAGAGGAGCGCTTGCGTGGTGTCATTGCCGCTTCCGCTGGCAACCATGCCCAGGGCGTCGCCTACGCTGCCAGCAGGGCAGGCCTCCGGTGCACTGTGGTCATGCCCGCAGGAGCTCCCATCTCCAAAGTCATGGCTACCCGCGGTTATGGAGCAGATGTGGTCCTGGCCGAAGGAGGTTATGACGAGGCTTTTCAACATGCGGTTGAACTGCAGGCTAAAAGCGGGGCAACCCTGGTGCACAGCTTCAATGACCCGGATATAATCTCCGGTCAGGGTACGATAGCAATGGAACTTTTAGAACAACTGCCGGAGATAGAGGCGATCCTGGTGCCTGTCGGCGGCGGAGGTCTGATAGCCGGCATAGCCTTTGTCCTCAAGAAAGTCAAACCTGGTGTGCGTATCATCGGGGTTCAGGCCGGGGGTGCGCCATCCATGTTTCTGTCCTTTAAAGAAGGCGCTCTGACCGGATGCCGGGAAACCTGTACTTTTGCGGACGGTATCGCTATCAGACAGCCCGGGGATATAACTTTTTCAGTTATAAAAGAATATGTTGATGAAATTGTTACTGTTGACGATGAGGAGATAGCCAGCTCGGTCCTGATGCTTCTGGAGCGATCCAAACTTGTGGTTGAAGGGGCGGGGGCGGTTGGGTTGGCCGCCCTGCTCCATAAGAAGACCGGGCTTATCTCTGCGAAAACGGTTGTCCTGCTGAGCGGGGGAAATATAGATGTCAACATTTTGTCAATAATTATTGAGCGCGGCCTGGTTAAGACCGGCCGCTACGCCCGCCTGCGCGTAATGGTAACGGACCAACCCGGAAACTTGCGCAAGCTGCTGGACGTTGTGGCGGATGCCAGGGCTAATGTAATCGCAGTGTCACATGACCGGATAAGGCCCTGCATACCCTTAAAACAGGCCGAAGTCATCCTGGTGCTGGAAACAAGAAACAGAGATCATCTTGAGCAGATCATGGAACTGCTTTCCCGGATTGGTTACCTCCCGGAAATAATTACATAATTAAGGAAAAATTTTCTTAAATTTTTGGAAATAAGAAGGAATTTGACAACTACTGCAGAAAGTAACAATTAAAGGGCGTTGCCATGCTGGGGAAGGTGGTGATTTTCAACTGACTGTTACTGATGTAAGAGTGCGAAAAGTTTTGACTGAAGGGAAAATGAAGGCAATAGTTTCGGTAACTTTTGACGATTCATTCGTTATTCATGATGTCAAGGTGGTAGAGGGTCAAAATGGATTATTCGTAGCAATGCCGAGCAGAAAGACCCCGGATGGGGAATTTCGTGACATAGCACATCCGATCACTTCCATGGCGCGCGAAGTGATTCAGGAAGCTGTATTACAGGCCTACACCGAGGCTATTTAATTGAGGATATACTTGTTCCTGAGAGCGTAAAGCTCTCTTTTTGTTTAAAATTTAAAGGGAATCATAGTTTTATGTTGAATAAACAAATAATATGATCTAATATTGTGATGTCCTATAAAAAGAGCACACAGGCCGGTTAATTTCTTTAATGGCTTGTTTCCTGTTGTTTACTGTTAAATAACCAACATCTGTTAATAAAAGGAGGTCGCCGGATGAATCTGGCGGCGGTTGTTCTTGCGGCCGGCAAAGGCACGCGGATGAAGTCTAAACTGCCCAAGGTGCTGCATAAAATTTGCGGCGAGGCTATGATCTCCTGTGTCATCAATGCTGTTGCCTCCGCGGGCATAGATAAAATAATAGTGGTAGTAGGGCACGGCGCCGCTCAGGTAACCCGGGAGGTTGAAAGCCGGGCGCTGATTGTTTTACAGGAGCAGCAGCTTGGAACGGCTCATGCGCTTCAGCAAGCCGCTCCTTTTTTGAGTGATTTTCAGGGGCAGATACTTGTCCTGTGCGGCGACACGCCGCTCATAGAAGCCTCAACCCTGCTGGATCTCTACCATAGCCACGCCGCTGCGGGATGCGATGCCACGGTACTGACCGCGGCAATGGATGATCCTGCCGGATATGGCCGGGTTGTCCGGAATAACCAGGGCGATCTGGTTAAAATAGTGGAACAAAAAGATGCGTCCCCGGAAGAAAAGCAAGTCCGGGAGATCAATACCGGCATTTACTGTTTTTCAGCTGCCGGGCTTTTTGACGCTCTCTGCAGGCTTGCTCCCAACAACGCCCAGGGTGAATATTACCTTACGGATATTATTGAAATGTATATCAGTGAGGGGCGCAGGGTAGGGGCGGTAATGCTGGCAAACCCCAGGGAGATAATGGGCATTAACGACAGGGTGCAGCTGGCTGAAGCTGAGAAACATATGCGAGGGCGGATCTTAAAAGAATTAATGCTCTCGGGGGTAACTGTTGTTGACCCTCTTTCCACCTTTGTGGACAGGCAGGTAAGGGTGGGGAGGGACACAGTAATTTACCCATTTACTTTTATCGAGGGCAACACGGTGATAGGTGAGGACTGTATTATCGGACCAGGCGCGCGCCTGATTAACGCAGCGCTAGGCAACGGTGTGTCTGTCCAAAACTCAGTGGTTACTGAAAGCATTATGGGAGACCACTGCGATATCGGACCCTTTGCCTACCTCAGACCCGGTGCAAAATTGGGGCGAGAAGTTAAAGTGGGGAATTCTTCAGAAATAAAAAACTCCTTGATCGGGGACGGCAGCAAAGTACCTCACTTAAGTTATGTGGGTGACGCCACTATCGGCAAAAACGTAAATATTGGAGCGGGTACGATCACCTGCAACTACGATGGCCGCAACAAGTGGCCTACAAAAATCGATGACGGGGCTTTTATCGGGAGCAACACCAACCTGGTTGCACCGGTGGATATCGGAGCGGGAGCGGTTACAGGCGCGGGGTCTACCATTACCAAGGATGTTCCCGCGGGCGCGCTTGGTGTTGAAAGAGCGAAACAGAAGAATGTAATGAACTGGACAGACAGAGAAAAAGATAAATAGAACAAATATTAATAGCAAGACAGAATTTGGAGGTAAGCTGTAAATGTCATCGAGTAACAGGCTGAGGATCTTTACCGGCAACGCCAACCCCGAACTGGCAGAAGAAATAGCCAGGTACCTGGGTGTCTCCGTGGGGTCGGCTAAGGTCACGCGCTTTAGTGACGGTGAAATCCAGGTAACTATCAACGAGAGCGTCAGAGGAGCGGACGTATATATTGTCCAGCCCACCTGTACCCCCATTAATGAAAACATAATGGAGCTTTTGATCCTGATTGACGCGGTCCGGCGCGCCTCAGCCAGGCGGATTACCGCGGTGATGCCCTATTACGGGTACGCCCGGCAGGACCGCAAGACCAGGGCGCGGGACCCTATCACCGCCAAGTTGATAGCCAACCTTGTCACCGCCGCTGGAGCCAGGCGGGTTCTCACCATGGACCTGCACGCCGGTCAGATTCAGGGTTTTTTTGATATACCTGTGGACCACCTGCCGGGAGTTCCCATCCTGGCCGAGTATATTCTGCAAAGCGGCCTGAAGGATGTTGTGGTAGTGTCACCTGACTTGGGCGGAGTTACCCGGGCCAGGGAGTTAGCTGAGCGCATCGGGGCGACCATAGCGATTATTGATAAGCGCAGGCCGGAACCGAACGTAGCCGAGGTGGTTGGACTTATAGGCGCCATACAAGAAAAAACTGTTGTTATGTTCGATGACATTATTGACACAGCCGGAACCATTACCCAGGGAGCGGCAGCCCTTAAAAAGTGGGGAGCTAAGGAGATATACGTCTGCTGCACGCATGCCGTGCTGTCCGGGCCGGCTATTCAGCGGCTGGCGGAAGCACCGATTAAGGAAGTGATCATAACCAATACCATACCTGTGTCCAAGGAGAAGATGATTGACAAGATTAAGACTCTTTCTGTTGCCCCGCTCCTGGGCGAGGCGATTATTCGTATCCACGAGGACCTTTCTGTAAGCAAACTGTTTGATTAAAATTTTCCTTTAACATTTAGCTCTTGACAAATAAAGGAGGCTGACCGGTTTGCCCGGGCCAGCCTCTTTTTTTTACACAGAAGTTGCAAAAACATGGTTGCCAATCCTGGTTATTACCGGCAGGGTGAGTATCCACCTGTCACTGCTGAGATCTGGGTTGTAGAAAAACAGTGCCCCGCCGGTGGGGTCATGTCCGTTCAGCGCCTGCAGGGCTGCCTGGACAGCCTTTTCGTCCGGTTCCAGGTTGATGGAGCCGTCGGCGACCGGTGAAAACTGGTATACCCGATTGCTCCTCTGATAGATTACCTTTGTTATTGTTTTAGGGAAATGCGGGCTGGCCAGCCGGTTCATAATAACAGCGCCGACTGCAACCTGTCCCAGAAAGCTCTCTCCCCTTGCTTCGGCGTGAATTAGCCTGGCCAGAAGGATAAGTTCTCCCTCTGATATATTGCTGGGGATACTGCCGCGGGACAAAGACACGGATGTGAGCTTTTCTTCAGGCAGGCTCAGAATGTCACCGGGCCAGATCAGACTCCCTGTCAGGCTGTTCACCTTCATCAGTTCAGACAACTCTACCCGGTGTTCCCTGGCAATATCATAAAGGGTGTCGCCTGCTTTTACAGTATAGCTTAAAGCACTGAAACCGGCAGCGCTTGCGCACCGGTATTCCCGCTCCCGGGTGTATATAGCCAAAGGTGATAAAGCGACTGTTAAAAACACCGCCAGAACTATCATCCCCGGAGCTATTTTTTTAGCACATGCAACCAATACCTCTCTCAAAGCGGATTAACCGCAAAATTTAAGGGAGAAACATCCCTATGCTGTAAATTATAGACAAATTAATGAAAAATAAAACACCTGGGAAGGCCTTTTCCTTTCCCAGGCGTTAAATTGCACATAAAACAGGCGGGTATCTTTAATGGGCCGGTGGAGGGATATTATCACTGTGTTCACTGATGTCAGCAGGAGGCAGGGAGGGTTTTCTTTCAGTTTCACGCCGTTCTTTCTGATCAAGAGGCAGATCTTCAAAATGCGTTTCAAGCGGTTTGGCGCCCACGGAACTTTCTTTTTTACCGTCGTCAATATCCGCAAAGATGTCACTGTCATCAAGATCCATTCTCTTTATTTCTTTCTTGACCTTTTCCAGGGATCTATTCAAGCTTGTGCTAAAATCTCTGGTTTTTTGCCTGGTGTTTTCCCAGAGATGGCCGGTGCTTTCCCGGACGTTTTTGATAGTATCCTGGAGCCCTCCGTCCAGTTTGAAAGCATTTTCCACAGACTCGTTGGTAACCACGATCACCTCTTTGCCCATGGTTCGTATATAGTCAATATCTAAAAAAGCCCTGCCTTTGATCACGTTGTTGATAAAGTTGCCTGAAAACTCCAACCCGGCAATGGTTCCGCTTTCAACATCAACGTAATATTCGTCGACGTGACCCAGTACAGTTCCATTCTCGGCAACAATCCTGGCGCCGGTAATTTTTATTCTATTCCTTAAAAGCTTAACAATTTCCGGAAGTCCGGCCGCCTTCTGCACCCCGGACGATTTTTCAATGGTGATGGCGTCAGCGCCCACGCTGTGAACTTTTGAATAGGGGATAAACCGCTGTTCCTTAAACCATCCTTTTTGCTCTATGATCAACGCCGCTACCTTTTTACCGGTGGGATCAATGACAAGTTCCCTGACGATCCCGATGTGCTGTCCCTCCTCCAGGCTGATCACCGGCATGGAGGCAAACCGCTTGCTTTTCCGCATCTTCTGGCCCCCCTTAAATTACAAATAGGTTATTTAGCTAATTCATATGCCGGCCGCAGAATGTTTATGACAAATAAAGGGAATAATAAACTTAAAAAAGGGGGCACGGGTTAAATGGAGTCAGAATTGGAAGGCAGTATAAGACTTGATAAGACCGGCAGCAAGAACCATCAATTGAGGGAAAACGGGATGATCCCCGCCATAGTTTATGGTAAAAACCTGGACAGCATTTCAATTGCCGTTGATGGCAAGGACCTGAAAAAGATTCTTGAAGAGGCTGGCTCTAACGCCTTGATTAACATGAAAATAAAAGATAATGGAAAAACAAAAAAGCACAAGGTGCTGGTAAAAGCTGTTCAGCGCGATCCTGTACGCCGGGATTTGATCCACGTTGATTTTCACCAGATATCATTGAAAGACAAGGTGCATGCCGCCGTTCCTGTTCACCTGGTTGGCGCCTCGCCGGGAGTTGCCGCAGGAGGTGTTTTGAACCCGCAGCTGCGGAGGGTGGAAGTGGAATGTCTGGCCACAAAAATCCCTGATGCAATAAACGTGGACATTTCCAGCCTGGATATCGGAGACGTCATTACCGTAGCTGACCTGATCTCGCCGCCGGAAGTAAAAATTTTAGAAGAACACAGTGCACCTGTTGTAAGTGTGTCGGCTGTGGCAAAAGCTGCGGCTGAAGCCGTTCCAGTCGGAGAAGCCAAGGAAGAAAAAACAGCCCAGGAGCTCCAGGAAGAGGATAAGTGACTTGGGATATGAGACGTGGACAATTGGGTCGTGGGTCGTGAGACGTGGGAAATGGGTATATCCTGCATTCCTATTGGGTTATGGGACGTGAGACTTGAGACGTAGGTATATCCTGTATTCCTATTAGGTCACTGTTAGTGAGAAGGAATATCCTGTTTCTCTTTGATGTTTTTGACCCTTGATACTATCTTTCAATCTCACGTCTCACGTCTCACGTCCCACGTCCCATTTCTCACGTCTCACCTCCCAAACTGCCCCTTCCATCCTTAAACCCACTGGGGTAAAATAGGTGGAGATAGTTGGGAGGTGCCGTTTTTTGAAATTAATAGTAGGCCTGGGCAACCCGGGCAGGGAATATGCCGCCACCAGGCACAACGTTGGTTTTATGGCGATAGACCGCCTGGCTCAAAAACTTGGCCTGGCAGTGAAGAAAACAATGTTTAAGTCCCTGGTTGGCCAGGCTCAGATAGATTCTGAAAAGGTAATCCTGGCAAAACCCCAGACCTATATGAACCTGAGCGGGGGGGCGGTTGGCGCGCTGTCAAGATGGTACAGGCTGACGGCCGCGGACCTTATTGTCATCTACGACGATATGGACCTGCCGCCCGGGAAACTGCGCATTCGCTCAGATGGCGGTTCTGGCGGACATAAAGGGATGAAGTCCATTATCGAGGTGCTGGGAAACGAAAACATCACCAGGGTGAGGATAGGGATCGGCAAGCCCACAGAGCCAGATTTTGACGGCGCTGATTACGTTCTAAGCCGCATCAGTGGGGACGACACTAAAATTGTGGAGGATTCAGTCAATCTGGCTGTTGAGGCTGTATATTGTTTGGTCCTCCACGGAGTTGAGCGGGCTATGAACGAATACAATAGAAAATAAAAAATATTTCTTCAGGGGCCAGATTAGAAATAGGCCAAAAAGGGGATATTATGGGAAGAAGGAGGCCGGAATTTGAAACTGTTGTATGTGTGTGAGTGCTGTGACGCAATAATTGACGAACTTGAACTTCCGGCCCGGTTGTCTGACGGAGCGGTGTCCGGCTTGACGGGTATAGAGCCGCCAGATATAATGAAAACAGGCAGCGAACAGGAGGGCAGAGTTATTTTAATGGCCATCTGTGACGACTGCCGGGAAACGATATACGGAGGTCCTGACAGTACCTTCTATAACGGGCCCGTACTGCATTGACTTGATCTGGATCAGACATAAAGTAATTTAGAGCTTTAACCATATGCCGTTAAAGCTCTTTTTGTGATTGGGAGAAATCGGGACATATCCCGGAGGACTGCTTTTATGCGTGGAATTTTAAGGCCGCTTCAATTTGCGACGGAGTTTGAGAGCCTGCAAAAGGGACTGGAGAAAAACTTTAAACAACAGATGATCTTTGGACTTTCCGGGTCCCAACGCAGCTACCTTTTTGCCGGGCTGGCCGAAATGGCTTCTCCGCTCCCGTTGTTGATTGTAACACCAGGAGAGCGGGAGGCAAGCACACTCGCGGAGGAGATGGCAGGGCTGTTACCGGGTGTGGTAATACGTCTTTTCCCGGTATGGCAGATTCCGCCCTACCAGATCCTGGCCCACAGTAAAGAGGTTGAAGCGCAGCGGCTGCAGGTGCTGGAAAGTCTGTTAAAAGGTGAACGGTCAGTGATCATTGCTTCCGCCGAAGCTATCCTGAGGCGTCTGGTTCCCCCGGAAGAGTTTGCCAGGCCAGTTTTACATCTGGCTGTGGGTGACCGGACAGACCTGGAGAGTCTGCTGCTGCGCTTACTCAACCTGGGCTATGAGCGGGTTGAGCTGGTGGAGGAGCGAGGGCAGTTTGGCCTGCGCGGCGGCATCCTGGACATCTATCCGATGACCGCGCATAGACCGGTCAGGCTGGAGTTTTTTGATGATGAGCTGGACTCGATCCGCCGTTTTAACGCTGCGACCCAGAGATCTGAAGAAAACATGGGCGATGTTACCATATATCCCGCCAGAGAACTGATTGTCAGTGAGCCTGTGCGGGAAAACGCCAGGCTCGCGGTAGAAAAAGAATACAAAGTCCAGTTAAGAAAACTTGAAAAGCTCGGTGAGACCGGGGCGTTAAAACAGCTATATGGAAAATACCCGGAAATCATAGAAGGCTTTGCGGGATATTTTAATGGTGTCGAACACTATCTTCCTTATTTTTACAAAAAGTATATTAGCCTTTTTGATTACCTGCCGGCGGAAGCAGTGGTACTGGTTGACGAACCCGCCCGTGTAAAAGAAGTTATTGATGCCGTACAGCAGGAACGGAGCTTAACCTATACCGACCTGCTTGGACAGGGGCGGCTTCTCCCATCCCAGTTGCTTGGCTATGCGGAGTGGGATAATATTCTAAATGCGCTTGCCTGCCGCAGGGTTGTCTACTCCTCCTTATTGCCCCGGCAGCCCCAGTTCGTCAGGCCGGCCAATACCGTCAACTTTCCCGGCAAGACCATGCCCAGTTTCCTTGGAAATATTGAAATGCTTGTTAGTGAGATTATACAGTGGCGCAAAGCCGGGTCCGCGGTGGTGATCCTGGTATCCAGCCACCAGCGTTCACAGCAGCTGCTCTCCGCTTTAAAAGACAACAAGATTGACGCTTTTTACGCCGGCTCCCCGGAGGGACACGTGAGGGGCGGCAATGTGCTGCTTACGCCGGGCAACCTGGGGGGCGGTTTTGACCTGCCCGGCTGCAGGCTGGTGGTGGTCACTGAAACTGATATTTACGGACAGCGGAAAAAGGTCAGGAAAGAATGGAAACGTACCGACCGCCTGGCCCCGTTTGTAGATATAAAAATAGGGGACCATGTGGTTCACGTGAACCACGGGATTGGGCGTTACCTTGGGGTGGTGCCCCTGACTATCGAAGGCATCCAGAAGGAATACCTGCTGCTGAAATATGCCGGGGAAGATAAGCTTTACGTGCCTGTGGACCAGGTGGGGCTGATTCAGAAGTACCTGGGCAGTGAAGGTGAGGCCCCGCGGCTTTCCCGCCTGGGTGGCAGCGAGTGGGCCAGAGCCAAGAGCAAGGTTAAAGAAGCGGTAAAAGAAATGGCTGGGGATCTGCTGGATCTTTACGCCGCCAGGGAGACCATGAGAGGCTATGCTTTTGGTGAGGACACTGTATGGCAGAGGGAGTTTGAGGAAGCCTTTCCCTATGAGGAAACACCCGACCAGCTGCGTGCTATAGAAGAGATTAAATCTGATATGGAACGCCCGAGACCGATGGACCGGCTGTTATGTGGCGATGTGGGCTACGGCAAAACGGAGGTGGCGCTGCGGGCGGCCTTCAAAGCGGTACTGGGCGGCAAGCAGGTGGCAATGCTGGCGCCTACCACTATCCTGGCCCAGCAGCATTATACCACTTTCGTGGATAGGCTCGAGAAATACCCGTTTAACGTGGAGGTTTTAAGCCGTTTCAGGACACCGCGTGAGCAGCGTCAGGTCCTGCAAGGCCTGCTGCGGGGCAATGTGGATGTGGTTATAGGGACTCACAGGCTGCTGCAGGAAGATGTTTGCTTTAAGGATTTGGGCTTACTGATAGTGGATGAGGAGCAGCGCTTTGGCGTGGCACATAAGGAACGGTTAAAAATAATGCGCAAGGATGTGGATGTGCTTACCCTTTCCGCCACACCAATCCCCCGCACACTTCATATGTCTTTGGTGGGAATAAGAGATACCAGCATTTTGGAAACACCGCCGGAAGACCGTTACCCGGTGCAAACCTATGTCCTGGAAGAAGATCCGGTTTTGATCCGCGAGGCTGTCCGCCGGGAGATAGGCCGGGGCGGCCAGGTTTTTATAGTGTACAACCGGGTACTGGATTTGGACAGGGTGGCGGTGTGGATCCAGGGATTGGTTCCCGAGGCCAGGATTGTTATGGCCCACGGCCAGATGAGAGAAGAGGAACTGGAGCAGGCTATGCTTGATTTTATGAACCGGGAGTATGACGTGCTTGTCTGTACCACCATTATTGAAAACGGCCTGGACCTCCCCAATGTAAATACACTTATTGTCAAAGAGTCTGGCGCGCTTGGCCTGGCCCAGCTTTACCAGCTCAGGGGCAGGGTAGGCCGCTCCAATCGCCTCGCTTACGCTTACTTTACCTTCCGCAAGGATAAAATCCTGGGGGAGGCCGCCGAAAAGCGGCTTACGGCCATCCGGGAATTTACCGAGCTGGGTTCCGGTTTTAAAATAGCCATGCGCGATCTGGAAATACGCGGCGCGGGCAATATTCTTGGGGCTGAGCAGCACGGCCATATCGCGGCGGTTGGTTTTGACCTATACAGCCGTCTTTTGGAAGAAGCTGTACGGGAAGCAAGGGGCGAGGAGATTCCACAGGTGGTCGAAACTACTATTGAACTCCCGGTGGAGGCTTATATACCAGACTCATATATATCTGACACCAACCAG
>CAZIYV010000063.1:17659-18142 GCA_964543575.1 uncultured Pelotomaculum sp. | reverse complement strand
CAGGTAGGAAGCGTTGGTATAGTTAAGGACGTAATCATAGAAATAAAGTCCGTTGTGAATGGCATAATTCATGATGCCATAAAGGAAGGCGATGTCAGTACCGGGGCGAAGCGGTGCGAAAATATCAGCTTTTGCAGCTGTTTTGGTAAACCTGGGATCGGCCACGATCACCTTCGCGCCTCTTTTGCCCACAGCTATACCAAGGTGTCTCATGATCTGCGGGTGGTTTTCTGCGGGGTTGGCGCCGATAATTAAAAATACATCCGTATTCTGGTAGTCCGGGAAGCTGTTAGTCATTACACCCCTGCCGAATGTTTGGCCAAGACCGGCCACAGTGGAGGAGTGTCAGAGGCGGGCGTGGTGGTCCATGTTAATAACGCCCATGGCACGCTGCATTTTTTGGAAGAGATAGTTTTCTTCGTTGTCACAGGACGCGCTGCCGATATGGGCGATGGCCTGGGTGCGGTTTACGGTAACACCTTT
>CAZIYV010000063.1:0-17649 GCA_964543575.1 uncultured Pelotomaculum sp. | reverse complement strand
CTTGTAGCCTTTACCCTTTTGGCAATTTCAGTTAGCGCCCAGTCCCAGCTTTTCTTTTCCCACTTTGTACTATTGGGAGCGCGGTACAGCACATCCATGATCCTGCGGTCGTTGACGACCCTTTTGCGTTTTTTGTCAACTATGGTGTTGGCGTCACCAAGAGCGATACCTTTGCAGCACATGGAGCCTTCGTTGTTGGGATTATCCGGGTCGCCTTCGATATGAAGTACTCTTTCCCCTTTTTCATCGGAATAGACAATCAGACCGCAGCCGACTCCGCAAAATGCGCACACGGAAGCAGTCTCTTTTGCTTTCGATATTTTGAGGGGACCCATTTCAAAAGTGGGTAGCTTGTCTACCGCCGTGCTGGCGAGAGCCGGCACAGCGCTCGCACCTCCTATAAGTGCGGTTCCGGCGGTGCCCAGACCGAAGTACTTCAAAAAATCGCGACGACTGACTTTTTGCATCACAAATCTGACCTCCTTTGACATAAAAGTGCACGTTCTCAGTCATCTCGCTTGATCTCCTTTCCAAGTCTGGGAGGCACACCGGTTTCCCTGTATACCCTAACGACCTGGAAATCATAGCTTCAAAGCTTTAGATCGCCAGGTTCGGAGATGTTTAAGTCTAGATTACTGGAAAATAATTCTTACCCTCTCTCCTCTTCAAATATCTCTGTGCTTTCCTCCTTCCTTTTCTTTAAAAGCCTTAATCCTCCGGCTACATCAATTATTTAATATTTAAGATATTAAGCCATTAAGTAATTATATGAGTAGTCCGCAGGTTATTTAATTTATTTAATTCTGTATACTCATTTTTTTACCTGCAAAAAAATAAAAATTTCTTCGAAAACAAAGAAATTTTAAATACTTACAGGATATCGTTGGAAACAGATGCAAATGTCGTGAGTTCTATTCACAGGTAGTGACTTTGTCCATTTCCATACTTTTGCGGCAGATAAATTCGTCGTTGCTTAAATTGTCAGTAAATTTCTCAACCTGGATTACTCGATCTCCTTCGAATTGCACAATCAGTTTGCAGCCGCAGTCGCAATCGGTACACATGGTAACAGTTTCTTTGAACTTATTTAACTTCACCGGACCGAACATAAAAGTGAGTTTATTTTCTGCCGGGCTGACTACGACCGGCGCCGCCATGGCTTCTTC
This sequence comes from uncultured Pelotomaculum sp., assembly GCA_964543575.1. Classification (GTDB taxonomy): domain Bacteria; phylum Bacillota; class Desulfotomaculia; order Desulfotomaculales; family Pelotomaculaceae; genus Pelotomaculum_B. Next base: position 16,483 of record CAZIYV010000063.1, on the reverse strand, counting down.
CAAAAAGGTCGTCCCGGCTTTGCTCATACCCAGTAATTTAAAGAAATCACGTCGATTGACTTTTTCCTTCAATAAACCGGCCTCTTTCTATCTGGTATAAAAAGCGTAGAGTGTTCACAAGGCACGTTGACCACGCCAACGGTCCAAAGGGCTACAGTGGCTGCGCATCAGCCATTTCAGCCGCTTGCTCCCGGCGTTTTCTGCGGGCTATACCCCTCTCAACAATACGCACCACCAGCACGCTTGCTTCAAAAAGCAGGTACATGGGTCCGCTGACAATTAAACAGGTAATAATGTCGGGGGTCGGGGTAATCACAGCGGATATTACTACTACTGCCAAGATCGCGTAACGCCGGTTTTTGGCAAAAAACCCATAGGTGACAAGCTCCATTTTGGCCAGGAAATAGCTTATTAATGGAAATTCAAAAACAATGCCGAAGGGCAGGAGAAAGGATATGGTAAAAGAGATATACTTATCAATCGTCAGCATCGGCGCCAGGGTAGGGCCGGCAAACTGCAGCAAAAACGTGACGCCATAGCGGTACACGCCAAAAAACCCGAAAGCCACCCCGCCTACAAAGCAAAGAAAGGAGATCAAAACGAAAAAAGAAAAAGATAATCTCTCATTCTTTTTCAGCGCAGGAATGATAAAGCTCCAGAGCTGCCATAAAATAATCGGCAGAGCAGCTAAAAACCCGGCAAAAAATGATATTTTGATTTTTACAAAAATCGCTTCAGTTATGCCTGTGAAAAACACTTTTTGACCAATCTTAGTCAATGGTTCCATCAAGGCTGCCAAAATCTGGTCGCTGAAGACATAAGCGGCGATAGCGAGTACCATGGTGCTGATAATTGATACAATTAAAACCCGACGTAAATCATCAAGATGTTCAATAACAGACATTTCGTCGGTCTTCTTAGCCATTTTTTATCCTCTCTATGACAGCAAAAAGTGCCTGCTGGGTAATTAAAGCACAGCTTAGCTTTTCGCCGCTTCTACTAGTTGCTGGTCTTTTTTATCGTTACCCACGCTTGACTCTACTTCTTCCATGATTTCCGAGGAGGAACGACGGAATTCTCTGATCGTCTTGCCTACCGCTTTTCCCAGATCGGGTAATTTGCCGGGGCCAAAAATAATTAAAGCCAGTGCTAAAACCAGAATTAACTCGGGTGCTCCGATATGCGGCATAGGTAGTTACTCTCCTTTCATGGTTTTATAGTATATTTTTTAGACAAAAGCGAGCAAAACTCCTGCAGGTGAAGATTATTTTACTGGTTCAGGAACTGGTTCGTCAACCTGATGGTTGAAATAACCCTCACGCATGGCCAGGATGTCCAACTGCACCGTATTAATATCCTCCCAAAGCAAATTTAAAGGTTCATTCCCTGCTTTTCCCTCATCAACGGTTTTAATGTAACCGTGGCATTTATCACAAAAATAGACGCGGTACTTTTCCAAACCCTCAACCGTAAAGAACTGGGATTCGTGGTTTATACAATATGGGCAGCCCAGGCGGTGAAAGCGCCATTTGATTTCGCACAAACCGCAGTAAAGCTGGCGCTTGCCGGTTCCTTTTTCTAAAAGAGACAAGGTGGGCTTGCCCCCGCAAACAGGGCAGTTTCCCTGCAGCCATTGCTCAAGATCATAGAGTGAATTCACTTTCAGCGCATACTGCTGCATGAACGGCTTAACAGTGTGATTGAGTAAAAAACCAAAGGTTTCCGCCGGGAGGTCCTGGTTTAAATATGAAAGTAAGTTTATGCCCGGCTTAAATGCTGTGGATACAAATGATGCCTGTTGATCGGGCAGGGCTGGCAGGGCTGCTTCAATCTGCTCTAGTTCCCCGGCCAAATCCGGCATAAAGTTCTTGATCACTCCGGCAACCTGCTTTAATGTGTCGAAAAAGTCGCCGGGTTTTACCTGGGGCGGGCAAATGTTAAGCAAAGGGATTGATTTGATCATGCCTGATCTTAAAGTTTCAGAATCAGGGGGGGTAAAAGCTATGGCGTCCTCCTGTACCGCAACCTTTAAGAATTCCTGATTAAATTCCACCAGCACTTTCTGAAGAGATTGGTCCTGCATCTAACCGCCTGCTTTCGTATTAAAGTATCATCCTTGCTCGCTGTTTTCACTTATAGCCTGCCAAGAATATAACAAGCAAAAAAATGGTTGTCAATTAATTTATTTATCCATTTGAAAACAAAGCTATAAACAGCGCCAAATATTACACAAAAACCATGAAAATATTTTTTGGCGGCAGGTAAATGGGGCTTGGCAACAAAAACATAATGTAACAGTATTAGGAGGCTAAAAAATTGGACCTGTCAAATTTGACTATTGAAGAAATTAAGAAGATTGTTAGCGGATCAGCGGAAGCTGATGGCGACTTGATCATAGCCCTGATGAATGATTCCAGGTCAGGAGTGCGCGAGATTCACAGGAGATTAATGCGGGCCCGGAGCGCTGTGGCGGCCGAAAGAAAGCGACTGGCCAGGATGCTGCTGTATGAGGATGATTTAAAAGCCAGGGGCATTCACCCCGTGGCGGGGGTCGATGAAGCGGGCCGCGGTCCCCTGGCCGGGCCGGTAGTGGCCGCAGCTGTTATCCTGCCTGACGGTATCAACCTTATAGATTTAAATGACTCAAAAAAGTTAACTGCCGCCAAGCGTGAAATCCTGGAGGGACAGATAAAAAAGACCGCCCTGTCCTGGTCGGTCGGAGTCTCTTCGGTGGCGGAGATTTTTAAGGAAAACATTCACAGGGCGGGCCTGAAAGCCATGCTCAGGGCTGTCTTAGGGCTCGAGCTCAAACCTGTTCACGTGCTGGTGGACGGTTTTAAAATTGACCTGCTGGAATGCCCTCAGACACCTATAATTGAAGGAGATGGCTTGAGCGCTTCCATTGCCGCCGCTTCAATCATCGCCAAAGTAACCAGGGACCGTATGATGGACTCTTACCACGAGCTTTATCCCCAGTATGGCTTTAACCGTCATAAAGGTTACGGTACGCCTGAGCACCTCGCTGCTCTAGCCAGATTTGGCCCATGTCCGATCCACCGGGCAGGATACCGGCCTGTACAGGAGTGTTTACGACTGTGACAATACGCAGAAAGCAGTTGGGTTTAAAAGGTGAAGAAACAGCATGCCAATACCTGAAAAATAACGGGTACCGCATCCTGAACAGGAATTTCAGCTGCAGCCTCGGTGAAATCGATATAGTGGCGCAGGAGGGTGAATACCTGGTTTTTGTTGAGGTGCGCTCAAAGAGCAGCGCCGTCTTCGGTCTGGCCCAGGAGAGCATAACCACCCGCAAGCAGTTCAGGCTGAGGCAGTTGGCCTGGTATTACCTTAAGAGCGAAGGGAGAACCGGCAGCGACTGCCGGTTTGATGTAATAGCAATAGAATTCGACGGTGAGGGTAAGGTTAAACGGCTGGACCACATAGAAAACGCTTTTTAAAATTATAATAGGTTAAACCTTTTTATACTAAAGGAGTTTACCGGGTGAAAAAAAATAATCTCTTTTTTCTTCCCTCGCGCAATATAGCCCGGACCATCCCCCGGATATGGACGGTGGGGTTCCTGACCGGGCTGTTTTGGGATACCGGTGTGCTGAAAGGCTATTTGCTGACTGCCACCGTGCTGATGATCTATCCCACTATGATTGGATTTAAAATAAAGGAAATAGTGGATTTAAGCAATACCAGGCTGCTGCTCACCGCGTCAGTAATAAATTTTATTTTAGTTCCTGCCCTGGCTTACATTCTGGGCGTGCTCTTTTTACTCGGTCACCCGCAGCTTTTTGCCGGTCTGGCCATTGCTTCCCTGCTGCCCACGTCAAACATGACTATCGCGTTTACTCATTTTGGCCGTGGAAATGTGCCCGCCGCCGTCAAGCTCACAGTAATAAGCCTTATCGCCGGTTCACTGCTGGCGCCCTGGTACCTGCTGGTAATGGTCGGCAGTTATATTCACATAGATATTTTAGCTGTGCTGAAGATTATCTCCATGGTTGTATTCCTGCCGCTGTGCCTGGGGGTCTTTACTTATCATCTTTTATTGAAAAGATATTCTCAGGAGCAATTTGAAAAACTGGTTAAGCCCTGGCTGCCGGCGGTTACCGCCTGGGGGATGGTTTACGTGCTTTTCACCGGTATCAGCACCAATGCCCGCTCTATTGTTTCACAACCGGGTCTGCTGCTTTCCTCTTTACTGGTCTGGGTGGTTTTTTACTTTGTTAATTATTTTATCTCGATTAAAGCGGGAAGCTATTTTTTCGATAGGAAAGATGCTGTTACCCTGGTTTTTGGCACTGTCCTGCGCAACCTGGCGATTTCCATTGGTCTGGCGGCTACGGCCTTCGGTGTTACCGCAGCTTTTATGGTTTCGCTCGCTTTTTTATTTCAAGGCCAATCTGCCGCCTGGTTTATCAGGATAAATGATAAATATAAGATTTTACCGGAAACTGGACGCAATATGCTGAAAACCAGACAGGCAAAATGAGCGGCGGAGGCCGATTTTTAATTTATTTAGGATTATTAATAATGTGATAATAAAACCGTAAGAATTATGTTTTACCCTACTAAGTAAGAAGTTAATAGAAGGGGGTATGTGCGGTGATGAACAGGGATGAATTACTAGACGCTATGGAAAATACCATAAACGATATTAATCTGGTTAAAGAAAAAATCAAAAAAACTGAGGAGCCGAGCATATTAGACCAGTTGAGGCGTAAAATGAAGGAACTGGTGGACCAGCACTTCAGGCTGATCGACCAGTTGGGGTGATAGGATAAAAAAACCGGCTTGACCGGTTAAACCGTTGTTATAACAGTTTGCTCTCTTTTACGGGAGCAAATTATTTTTTATGGATATAAATTCTTTACTGTTTGATGGTATTTAAAACTGTTCTGACAATAGACGCTTGGTCACTTAAATTATTGACAAAATCCAGGCTGTCCACATCAATGGTCAGAAGGGGTGATAACCTGTAGTTTTTATAGTAAGCACTGTATTCGTCATGCAGCGCTCTCCAGTAACTATCCGAAACCTGGAGTTCATCAGTCCGGCCTCTTTTTTTAATTCTCCGCATGGCCTCTTCAGCCGAAACGCTGAGATAAATTACGGTGGAAGGAGGTTTTAGCGATTCTATCAAATTATTGAAAAGGGATTTATACACGTAATATTCTTCAGGCTTAAAATCTCCGGATTTGTAATAAAAGGACGCAAAAATGGGATCAGAGTAAATTGATCTGTCCATAACCACATTGCCGAGCTTGAGCGCCTCTTTATATTGAACAAATCTGTTGTTGAGAAAACTTATCTGCATGGGAAAACACCACTCTTTCCCCTCGGTAAAGAATTTACCCAGCAGGTCGTTTTCATCCCTGAAGATTTCTTCATACGGAACAAGGTTAAGTTTCGTCGCAATAATTTTCAATAAAGATGTTTTCCCGACACCAGTCATCCCGTCAATTACCACAGTAATCTCAGACAAAATTTCATCACCCCGGACCAGAAAGATAACGGTAATATTCAACAGTACAAAAAGTAATCCCTCTTTACTAAATGATATTATCGATAAAGAACATCTATAACAAAAAATTAATAATCATGGATTTATCTGGCAGGAAAAGATGCATCATATGTCAAAATTATTAAATATTGCATAACCAGTCGCTGTTAAAAAAGCATTATGCGAGGGGAGGGATATAAGTGCAGGAGTATGAGATACAAAAGGATTTTTTACAGTTGGGAAGAGATCATAACCGTCCGGGTACTCCTCTGGTTCCAGAGGGCTTAACAGTTCACGAAACTGCCACTCCGGGGGCCTCAAGCAGTAATGAAAGCGCTTATTTTCATAATGCCTATAGAGAAGCTTCCGCGCATTATTTTGCCGATTACAGCACCATTATACAAATAATACCGGAGAATGAAATTGCCTGGCACGCCGGGCGAACAGCAAACCATAGATTCTTATCTGTGGAACTTTGCCATTTTGCTGATCCAGAAAAGTTCCAGGAAGTATGGAAACGTGGAGTATGGCTGGCATCAATGCTTTGTCAGAAATACCACTGGGACCCTTTTGATATTAATCAGTTAAACCACCACGCCTGGGTAAGCGAAGAATGGGGAGAGACCGATCATACAGACCCGATAGGTTATTTTCAAATGCACGGCAGGACCTGGGAAGACTTTGTCAATGATGTTGCTGAAAACATGCGGGGGGTAAGAAAACTCATGGCCAAACTTATTGAGAAAGAACCCTGGAAAATTGAAGAGGGTATTGAAGCTGTCAAGAACCTGTCATTACGCGGTATCTTAAAAGAGCCGGACCAGCACATTCAAATATTAAAGGATTCGGATGAGAAGTCTTTGGACTGGGTGTTATTTGTCGGACTCGACAGAATAGCGGAAAAAGCGGGGATTAAAAAAGTATAAATCTGGTTCATTCAAATAATAAAGCTGCGTTTCCTGTTTGATGTATGGCCGGGTAGGATGATAGATCCTTTACCAGTTTAAACATAGCCCGGTCTTTTTGTTTTGCTTCGACCATTACATGTATATTTGAAACAAATGCGCGTGCCGACTCAAGAAAAGGATATAAATCATCCGGATTGACAAAATCATGGTGACTCCTATAGTCGGAAATGCTTCTTGGGCTCGAAATATGTACTTTGGGCGGAAGTCCTGTTAACTCCCATGTTTTAAATATTTCCGGCAACAACTCAATAATATTCTCACCTTTGTTATTGCACTTGTAATGGTGGAGATCAAGCACCATTGGCAGGGACAGGTCCCTGCAAATATTGAGAACCTCCTGCGCAGTGTATGTTTTATCATCATTCTCCAGTGTCAATCTGCCTGCGACACGCTGCGGCACCCTGCCCCAGTTTTTTTTAAACCTTTCTATAGACCCCTCCCGGTCATTATAACAACCGCCGACATGAGTTACCAGCCTGGCCCTTTCATCGAGTCCCATTGCCTCAAGCAAGTTGCTGTGGTATTCATAATCTTTTATAGATGACAGCAAAACCTCTTCCCTGGGCGAGTTAATTAAAGTGTAGTGATCGGGGTGAAAACTTACCCTCATCTTATTCTCCCTGATAAAAGAGCCGATCAGCGACAAGCGGTCCCTCAGATCTTCTATGTAGTCCCAGCCCGCAAGGGCGGGGTGGGTGGCCAGCGGCAGTAGTTTTGATGAAAAGCGGAAAACCAACACACCGTGTGCTTTATTATGCCGCAGCAGCCGCATCGTGTTGTCAAGGTTTTCCATGGCAGTGCGCCTGACTTTATTTAAGGCTGCGGCGGGATCTTTGCCGGCCAGTTGGGTGTAACTTTTAAAGGTTACAGTTTTAGATGGCGAAGCATGCTCAAGCATAACCGACATAGCCACATAACCGAATCTTATTTCCATATAGAACCTCCCAGTTTGGATATTTGCATAAAACTGCGCAATACTTAAACTTCCCAGGCACAGTTCTTTTATAAGGCGCGTTACCTGAAAACATATGACACCCGTACAAAAGCACCTGCAATTCGACATCTTTGTAAGCAGGCTCCAAAAGAGCCTCTCAAGAATCTCGTGGAAAATGACGAGATATAAGGTATGGGTTAATACAAATCTTTGAAAAGATCTGGCGTTAAAGATATATGACTGATTAGTAAGGGAGGCTTTGTTTTTATGAGTTACAAACTAAAAGTGATCAGGAATACACTGTTTCTATTTCTGTTTGGTGTTTTATGTTTTATTCCGCTGCAAGACAGGCAGCTTTTTGCAGCTCAGGACTCTTCATTTTCAGTTTACTCATACACTACAGTGGAAAACGCTGGAGTGGCCACGATTACAGTCAGCAGGAATGGTGGCTCCAACAGCGTCGCCTCGGTGGTGTATGCCACCAGCAACGGAACGGCCAAAGCTGGTTTAGACTACATAGCAACTACCGGCACACTGGACTTTGCCGACGGGGAGACAACAAAAACTTTTGACGTGACTATTCTGGACGATAGTTTATACGAGCCCACGGAAACGGTCAAGCTGACTTTAAAGAGCCCGACCGGTGGCGTTACCCTGGGCTCCCAGAAAACGGCTGTTATAAAAATTGTTGACGACGACCTATCCAATGGACAGTTTGAATTTGCCGGCCCAACCTATTTGGCGGCGGAAAACGCCGGGACCGTTACGGTAGCGGTCTACCGGAACGGGGGCGCCAGCGGCGTCGCCTCGGTGGTGTACGCCACCAGCAACAGTACTGCCACCGCCGGCCTGGACTACACGGCAGCTACCGGCACCCTGAGCTTTGCCGACGGAGAGACAGCAAAAACTTTTAACATTACCATTTTGGACAATAGCTTGCATGAGCCCACTGAAATGTTCAAGCTCACTTTAAAGAGCCCGTCTGGCGGGGCCACCCTGGGCTCCCAGAAAACGGCTGTAATTAGTATTACCGACGATGACGCGTCCAACGGCCAGTTTGCATTTTCCAACGCCGCCTACACAGTGGCGGAAAACGCCGGGACTGTCACAGTGGCTGTGTACCGCAGCAGCGGCGCCAGCGGCGTTGCCTCGGTGGTGTATTCAACCAGCAACGGAACGGCCACAGTCGGCCTGGACTACACGTCAACTACCGGCGCCCTAAGCTTTGCTGACGGAGAAGTCAGCAAAACGTTTGACGTAACTATTTTGGACGATAGTATGAACGAGCCGGCGGAAACGTTAAAGCTCGCTTTGAAAAGCCCGACCGGCGGCGCCACTCTGGGCTCCCAGAAAACGGCTGTTGTAAGCATTACCAATGATGACTCGTCCAACGGCCAGTTTGCATTTTCCAGTGCCGCTTACATAGTGGTGGAAAATGCCGGGACTGTCACAGTCGCAGTTTACCGCAGCGGGGGCGCCAGCGGCGTCGCCTCGGTGGTGTACGCCACCAGCAACGGTACTGCCACCGCTGGCCAGGACTACACAGCGGCTACGGGTACCCTGAGCTTTGCCGACGGGGAGACAGCAAAAACTTTTGACGTGGCCATTATAGACGACAGCTTGCACGAATCTACTGAAACGATCAAGCTCGCTTTGAAGAGTCCGACCGGGGGCGCCACCCTGGGTTCCCAGAGAGCAGCGGTCTTGAGCGTTACCGACGATGACGCCTCTAACGGACAGTTTGAATTTTCCAGCCCAACCTACCTGACCGCAGAAAACGCCGGGACCGTAACGGTAGCAGTGTACAGGAACGGTGGCGCTAACGGCGTCGCCTCGGTGGTTTACGCCACCAGCAACGATACAGCCCGGACCGGAGTGGATTTTACAGCGTCTACCGGCGCCCTGAGCTTTGCCGACGGAGAAACCAGCAAGACGTTTGATATAACCGTTCTGGACGACAGCATAAACGAGCCCACAGAAACGGCTAAACTCATATTAAAGAACCCGACCGGCGGCGCCACCCTGGGTACTCAGAAATCAGCTGTTTTAAGCATTACCGACAATGATGCCTCCAACGGGCAGTTTGAATTTGCCAACCCAACCTACCTGGCGGCGGAAAATGCCGGGAGCGTAACAGTAGCAGTGTACCGCAACGGGGGCGCCAACGGCGTCGCCTCGGTGGTGTATGCCACCAGCAACGGCACGGCTGCCGCCGGCATAGACTACGCGGCGGCTACCGGCACGCTGAGCTTTGCCGACGGAGAAGCAAGCAAGACTTTTGATGTAACCATTCTGGACGATAGCATGCACGAGCTCACAGAAACGATCAAACTCGCTTTGAAGAGTCCGACGGGCGGCGCCACCCTGGGCACCCAGAAATCGGCTGTGTTAAACGTTACCGATAATGACGCCTCCAACGGGCAGTTTGAATTTGCCGGCCCAACCTACCTGGCTGTAGAAAACGCCGGCACCGTAGCGGTAGCAGTGTACCGCAACGGGGGCGCCAGCGGCGTCGCCTCAGTGGTGTACGCTGCCAGTAACGGTACGGCTGCTACCGGCTTAGACTTTACGGCGGTTACCGGCACGCTGAGCTTTGCCGACGGAGAAGCAAGCAAGACTTTTGATGTGACCATCCTGGACGATAGCATACACGAGCTCACGGAAACGATCAAACTCGTTTTGAAGAGCCCGACCGGGGGCGCCACCCTGGGCACCCAGAAATCAGCCGTGTTAAACGTTACCGACGATGACGCTTCCAACGGGCAGTTTGAATTTGCCAACCCAACCTACCTGGCGGTAGAAAACGCCGGCACTGTAGTGGTGGCAGTGTACCGCTACGGTGGCGCCAGCGGCGTCGCCTCGGTGGTGTACGCCACCAGCAACGCTACGGCAACCACCGGCTTAGACTATACGGCTGCAACCGGCACCCTGAACTTTGCTGACGGAGAAGAAAGCAAGACTTTTGACGTGGCCATTATAGACGACAGCTTGCACGAATCTACTGAAACGGTCAAGCTCGCTTTGAAGAGCCCGACCGGCGGCGCTACCCTGGGCACCCAGAAATCAGCGGTTTTGAGTATTGCCGATGATGACGCCTCCAACGGGCTGTTTGAATTTTCTGATGTAGCGTACACATTACCGGAAAATGGTGGAACAGTTAACATAGCAGTGTCCCGCAACGGGGGCGCTAACGGCGTCGCCTCGGTTGTGTACGCCACCAGCAACGGTACTGCCGCCGCCGGCTTAGACTATACGGCGTCTACCGGCACCCTGATCTTTGCCGACGGAGAAACAACAAAAACTTTTGATGTAACCATTCTGGACGATACTGCGCACGAATCTACAGAAGAGGTCAGGCTCGCTTTGAAGACCCCGACCGGCGGCGCAACCCTGGGCTCCCAGAAAACAGCTGTGTTAAGCATTACCGACGATGACGCGTCCAACGGGCAGTTTGAATTTTCTAATGTATCGTTCACATACCTGGAAGACGCCGGAACAGTTACCATTGCAGTCTACCGTAACGAGGGCGCCAACGGCGTTGCCTCGGTTGTGTACGGCACCAGTAACGGGACGGCTGCCGCCGGCTCAGACTACAATGAGGCCACCGGCGCCTTGGACTTTGCTGATGGGGAGCTTATCAAAACGTTTACCGTGACGATCATAGAAGACAATCTCTATGAGAATACCGAGACAGTAAAACTTACCTTAAAGAACCCAACTGGCGGCGCTACCTTGGGCATCCTGAAATCAGCCATAATAAGAATTACCAACAATGACGATCCTAACGGCGAAATAGAGTTTGGCTAAAATTTAAAAGTGCCCGGAGTATTACCAGGACGCCAGAATCAAAATTATATGCGTATAATGCGTATAATAAGAAAGTGTGCGGGAGTTCCGCACACTGTTTTTTATTCTTAATAGGGTTCCAGGGTTGATTTTTGGCTGGGGCGGCTGGATTCGAACCAACGATGCCGGAGTCAGAGTCCGGTGCCTTACCGCTTGGCGACGCCCCAATGAGTACCTTAAACAGTTTAACACAACTCAACAAATCATATCAAGTGCCAAACGTGACAAAAGGCAAACGGGGACGGTTCTTGACTTGCCTTCTAGCAAACGGGGACGGTTCTTGACTTGCCTGGTAAATTTAGTAAAGGAGAAGGTGGGAATAGAATAACCTGCCGTATAAGCAATCACGCGCTGGATATCGTACGAGCTGTCCTTCAGTGAGATCAGGCAGGCGCTACCAGTGAGGCTAAAAGTTTTGCCATGGTGAGTAAATCCAGTTTATTGTGTTCAAGTACCGGCTGAATCAAGCCGGCTTCTTGTTTTTGGGCAAAGCGGTGGTAGGTTTCGGGTATTAAATAGCCAGGGATATCTCCATCGCGGCGAAAGTCAAGCAGATGCTCTTCCAGAGTGACCAGCCTGCAGTCGGGAAGTAAATCCCTGTACCGCCTTCTGGCGTGGTGGAGCAGGTCAACCTGGTGATGAGGGTAGCTGTAAAACAAGCGGTGCTCGATACTACGCGCGAAAATGTATGGGATATCAAAACGTTTTCCATTGAATGAAACAACTACTTTGAAGTCCTGGATCACTTCGTTGGCAGCTGTCAAAACCGCTTTTTCCTCCCTGTAATGCCGTGCCAGGAACTGGTTGATATGGATCCTGTCATCTTTATAGTAAAGCAGTCCGATTAGAAATAGCGGTTGGCTCGCCCAAAGGCCTGTCGTTTCTATATCCAGAAAAAGAAGGTCTGCCGGGTCAAAATAAGATAACAGAGCATGGTCCCTGGCGCCCATAGATCTCAGTTCATGAACATGGCGGTTTTCTATCAAATTGTCCACATGACGGGCATGGTGGCCCCAGCGCGGGTGATTGTGCAGATCTGAAATGTTGGTGTACCCTTGACCCTGTAATTTCTCTTCCGTTACCGGGCCTATGCCTTTTATTAATTTCAGGTCAAACAACAGGGAAGCGGGATCAAGTTCCGGAAAACAGATATTTTCGTGCCGTGTGTCTTCCAGTAACAGGCACTTCCCGAAGTTTGAGGATATTACTAAACTGTCAGGAAGTAAAACGGGGTTTTGGTGCCTGGTTTCCCGCGGCTGATCTGGTGTGCGCGCCTTAATACTGTTTAGTCTTTGGAAAAGACTCATGCCAATTCACCTCTAACGGAGCGACCGGAGCACTCTTTTTAAGTGCTCGCGCTTTTGCTTTTGTTCACCGGCAGATGAAAGAGAAGTATAAGTTTTACCCAGGAGCATGTGCAATAAGCACACAGCCGCTTCTTTATCAAGCGGTCGGTTAAAGTTGGAGCACTTGGGGGAGTAAATACAGGACGGGCATCCCGCCTCGCACGCGCAGGATGAGATGGCGTCAAGGGTTGCCCCGAATAACCTGACCGCCTCATCATAACCTTTTTCACTAAAACCGACCCCACCGTTGCAGGTATCGTGGACAAAAATAGTCGGACCTTCAGTTTGCGGGTGAAAAACAGTCGAGAGCCCGCCCAAATCGTTCCGGTCACACATGGCGAAGAGCGGCAGCAGTCCGATAGCGGCATGCTCCACCGCGTGCAATCCTCCCATCAAGTTCAGGCCGTATTCCTTTATCGTCTCCGTGGCCTGATCATTTACCAGCACCCACATCCCCGTTGTCTCCAAAACCCTTTCCGGAAGTTCAAGCTTGCCGCCGCCCACGACCTCACCGGTTCTTTCATGTTTCTTGATGAAACCGGTAACCCTGGTTGTAACTTTTAGCTGCCCGGTAAAAAGTTTATGTCCAAAAAATTCTTTGCTCCTGTCAACGGCCAGGATTTCGGTTGACTTGTCGCGCCCGCACATAGTGTAATAATCCACGTCCCGCTGCTCCAAAAAAGCGGCGCCTGCTGCGACGTCAAGTTCTTTTACCACAAAAGTGTCTCCCTGGTGGGTGTAAACCGCGCCCGGATATACCTCTGAGAAGGCCGCGTTTTCATCAAGGACTTCGATCAGACGGTTCCTGCTGCCACTGTCTCTGAGATGGAACAGGGAAGAGGAACTGGATCTCACGTTGACCTGTTCGGCGGGGTAGGTCTGCCCGTTGTAGTAATATGAGCCACCGGAGTGAATAATCCTGCCGTCTTCTTCTAAGAGGGTGAGCAGATCGGTGAAATTATCATCCCAGAGGGAACAGTCACACGGGGTGACAGGCATTTCATGGGAGGCGCAAAGAGCGTGTCCTATTAAAATATAAGGGTTGTTCGGATCAATTAAAGCCTGCTCGGCCGGCCGCGCAAATAAAGCTTGCGTGTTGCGGATAAAATATTGATCGAGGGGGTTTTCCACCGCTATAAATATAACCAGAGATTCCCTGCCGCCGCGGCCTACCCGGCCGGCCTGCTGCCAGGTTGAAGCAATGGTGCCCGGGAAACCGGCGATGATGCATACCTCAAGGTCGCCCACATTAATGCCAAGCTCCAGGGCATTGGTTGACACGACGCCCAACAGTGAACCACTGAACAGGGCATTTTCAATGCCTCTTCGCTGTGAGGCCAAATACCCTCCCCGGTAAGCGGTCACTTTATCCGCATATTTTTTGTCTCTTAAACTCTGCCGGGTAAAACGCAGGATCCGCTCTGTGACCTGGCGCGCTCTGGAGAAGGTGATAGACCTGTACCGGTTTTCCAGGCAGAGCGAAAGCAGCCAGGAAACGTCCTGGATATAAGAGGTGTGGAAAGGGGGACGCCACAGCACAAATTTAACGCTGCCCCTGGGAGCCCCGTTATTATCAATTAGCTTTACCGGTTGTCCGATCAATCTTGAGCCATGTTCCTGGGGGTTGGCTATGGTAGCGGAGCACAGGATAAAAACCGGATCTGAGCCATAATGCCGGCAGAGCCTGCGCAGGCGTCTGATTACGTGGGATACGTGTGTTCCGAAGACCCCGCGGTAATTATGAAGCTCATCTATTACCACGAATTTTAAGTTGGAGATAAAACCGTTCCATTTTAAGTGATTTGGCAGGATACCCCGGTGCAGCATGTCAGGGTTGGTGATAATTATTCTGGCCTTATCCCTCAAATCAGCCTTCTGACCTTCCGGAGTATCGCCATCATAAACCCCGGTCTTGATAGGCAGGTGAAATTCTTTCAGTGTATTAAGCTGGTCCTGGCTCAGGGATTTAGTGGGGAAGAGGTAAAGAGCCGTCTGGTTCTCATGGTTCAAAAGGGAATCTAAAACAGGAAGGTTGTAGCACATGCTTTTACCGGATGCGGTAGGAGTAACCACAACAATACTGTTTCCTCGCCGCACCTCTTTTACAGCCTCGACCTGGTGGGAGTACAGCGTATTAATCCCACGCAGGCCAAGCCCTTTCTGGATTAGAGGGTGCAGGGCGGTACCTGGTTCACCGCAAACAGGCTTTTGGCAGGGCAAATCCTCGGTGTGTACTATTTGGCCTCGATAAGAAGGATGCGACCTGATTTTTTCCAGCAAATTTTCCATTTTACCGGCCTCTCAAATGATGGTTACTTTAATTATAGTTTACGATTTATAGAATGAACAGATATAAACAGAATAAGTGTTCGACAATTTTTAATTCTAAAAAGGTGGTTTTATTCATGGAGCAGGACTTTTGAAAGGTAATAAAGAAGTCAATGACAGGCGGCAAACATGATTAAACCTTCAAAAGGAAAGGTGTAAAACATGAATGATGACAGCGGAATTAAACAAAGGCCAAAGAAAGGCCTGAGAGCTTTAGTCAGAAACGCCCTTGATGAAGCCATGGAGCGGGACCCAATTCAAAACATCAAGGAGACTTATGATGAAATTATCGATGACAATGATGATCCTTGTGAAAATCAGGCTCTTTTCGCGGTAAGCGAAATGGACGAAGCTATGCAGGAGGACCCCGTCCAGTACATCAAAGAAACATATGATCAAAAATTGGAACCTCTCGCTAGCGCCATGGATAACACACAGCCCAAAGACCCTTTCCAGAGAGTTAGAGATACTTATCAGCAAGCTTTGAACTCTAGGTTTAGTGAACAGGCAGGCGGGGAAGGCGATAAACAAAAACAAGGCAGCCAGCCCTGGTGGAAAAGATTTTTTTAGCATTTAGATATTACAAACATTTGAGGCGCCTGGCATCTTATGAGTGAATGCCAGGCGCCTTTGTCAGATCAAAAAGCTTCTATCGAATGACCGGTACTGGATAGCCTCCGCCAGGTGGTGTTCCGCTATAAGCGCAGAACCTTCAAGGTCCGCAATTGTAAGCGCCACTTTCAAAATTTTATCGTGCGACCTGGCGCTCAGGGAGAGCCTGCTAAAGGCGTCTCTAAAAAGCCTGCGGGCCGCTTTAGTCATGTTGGAATAGCGCCGGATTTCCTTTGGCCCCATCTGGGCATTACAGGAGGGCGCCTGACGGCGACCGTCTTCTCCAGTTTGCGGGCGAAACCTTTCACGCTGGCGTTCCCTGGCAGCTTCGACTCTTTTCTTAACCGCCGCGGAACTTTCCGGCTTGTCTGCAGCGGAGATTTCCTCGTAAGGCAGTCGGGGCACCTCGATACTTATATCAATGCGGTCCAGCAGCGGGCCGGACAGGCGGGTGACATAACGCTGTACCTGGTGTGGGGTACAGGTGCACTCGCGTGCCGGATCACCGTGATAGCCGCAGGGACAGGGATTTAATGCTCCCACCAGCATCAATCTGGCCGGGTAGGTAAAAGAGGCGTTAGCCCTGGAAATAGTAATGATGCCGTCTTCAAGCGGCTGCCGGAGAGCCTCCAGGGCGTCTTTCTGAAACTCGGTCATCTCGTCCATAAACAATATGCCCTGGTGGGCCAGGCTGATTTCCCCCGGGCGGGGTATCCTGCCGCCGCCGACGAGTCCTATGGTGGAGGCGATTAGTAAAAGGGTAGCTATATTGCATTGATATTTACTCTATTCTAATTGACAGCCACAACCTTGACAGCGAGGGATGCCATTTTGATAAAGGTACTTTATTTATTTTTCGTACTTGAAGCTAATAATTTTCAATGATATTATTCATTCAAAAAATAAAACAAACTATATTCGAGGTGTTTTTTATGAG
>CAZIYV010000062.1:0-18286 GCA_964543575.1 uncultured Pelotomaculum sp. | reverse complement strand
GAATGAATTCGCACCTACATTTAGCCGGGATGCAAGCAGTGATTTTTATTTTCAGGGTAATCTGAAATATATATTTGTTTAAACTAAATCCTGACCGGGCGGGCTTTAGCGTAAGTACGGTAAACTTTGCTAACCTCAACCGGAATGGTTTCCCCTACCAGGGCGCCCGCTCCCTCTATATCCAGAATAAAGCCGTTTACCCTGGCGATGCCGTCGTGGTAATTGGTAACATGAGGCTCTTCCACCATTACCTCCAGCACCTCACCAGGCTTCACAGGAAGTGTATTCGCATGGATTTCCTCGTTATCCTGGAGCGGCCGGATGGTGATTGACTCGATATGGTGGCTGGTTGAACCCCGGATATAGAGGCTCTTACCTGTTTTACTCTCCAGGTCACGCAAACTTGCCCCCCCGCTGCCAATAAGCCGCGCCGCCACCAGCGGGTTGGCTTCCACCAGGATGGTCTGTGCGGTAGTCTGGCGGGCCACATTGTATATTTGATTTTTGTAATTAATACCCAGTGTCTCTTCTGAAAGCACCTTTCCCCTGCCCTCGCAGTAGGGGCAGGGCTTTTGCAGCACCTCGGACAGGCTTGGGCGCACCTTTTTCCTGGTCATCTCAACCAGACCCAGCTGGGTGATACCCAGTATATTGGTCTTTGTTTTATCTTTTTTAATCTCTTCCTCCAGTGCCTGAAGCACTTCATTGCGGTGGGCTTCCTCAGACATATCAATAAAATCCACAATGACGATCCCGCCAATTTTACGCAGTCGCAACTGGCGGGCAATTTCGCTGGCCGCCTCAAGGTTGGTCTTTAGCACCGTGTCTTCCAGGTTGGTAGTCCCAACGTACTTGCCGGTATTCACATCTATGACCGTGAGAGCCTCACACTGATCAATGATCAGGTAGCCGCCGCATTTCAACCATACTTTTTGCTTGAGCGCCTTTTCTATCTCCTGCTCAATACCGTATTCAGTAAAGATATTCTCCCGCTCGTCTAAGAACACTTTGAGCTTCAAGCGGGGATCAGAGATATCAATAAACTCTAATACCTTTTCGTATTCATAACGCGAGTCCAGAATCAAGCGGTCGACATCCTCTGTAAAAACATCCCGCAAAATTCTCTGAACCAGTTCCAGGTCGCGGTGTACCACGTTTGGCACCGTACCGTGGGCTGACCTGCTTAATATTTTACGCCATAGTTTTGTCAACAAAGAAATGTCCTGGCGCAGTTCTTCTTCCTCGATGCCTTCCGCCACAGTACGGACAATTGCGCCCATGCCCTCTGGTTTAACCCTGTTAGCCAGATCCTTTAAACGCTCTCTCTCTCTTTCTGACTCGATCCGGCGTGATATGCCGATATAATCTACGGTAGGCATAAGCACCAGAAAACGCCCGGGCAGGGTGATATGGGTAGTAACCCGCGGCCCTTTGGTACCGATGGGTTCCTTTACTATCTGCACCATTATTTCCTGACCCTGCCTTAAAATATCGCAGATATTGGCGCCCAGCGTGTAGCCGGTTTGCCCGCTTCCTTCAGGTGAATTTGATGGCAGGGCGTCTTCTACGTACAAAAAGGCGTTCTTTTCCAATCCAATGTTTACAAAGGCCGCCTGCATGCCGGGCAGCACGTTCTCTACGCGCCCTTTAAAAATATTACCTACCAGGCGCTGATTGATCGATCTTTCTATATATATTTCCACCAGTACTTTATCTTCCAGTACAGCTACTCTGGTTTCTTCTTCTCCAACGTTGACTACAATTTCCTTTAACATAAAAATCTTTCCTCTCAATAAATATAACCTTGTGAATAGCACTTTTAAGCCATTTTTCAGCTCTGCTTAAACAACAGGCCCGTCCTGGCAAGCACGAACCTTCCTTGCAGAGGCAGAAAGCTTTCTTCCAGAAAAGCGGCAAGAAGTTCTTCAAACCTTACGTTCCCACTACTTCCCGTTTTTATATCCGCTTTTATCACTATTATATCATTATTTACACTGCCGGACATCGCAAAAATGCCGGGCTTTATATCGTATAGCTTCTTTTCGCCAGCCTTGCCCCGCCTCTCCACAATAATCTGTGGCCTGGCTAAAAACACCTCAATCGCTTTAGCCAGTTCTTCGTTTTGCAGGGGAGAGGCGAGTCTGGCCCGGGCGCTGTAAGTGGCGCGATCCACCATGGCCATCAGGGCGGGAGCCGCCTCCGGCGCCTTGCTGACCCCGATCAGCCGCAGCCCTTGCGGCATGGACCCGGCCAGAGCACTTTCCATATCGGCGACAGGTATGTCTCTGGTGAGCTCCATATCTGCAAATTCGACTTCTCCCTCCGTCCCTACGGACAGCGGCGCCGCAAACGACATTTTAGGGTGGGGGTTAAATCCCTGCGTGTAGGCAACGGGCAGCCCTCCCCGCCTTGCCGCTCGATCAAAAACCCTGAGCAGATCAAGATGGGAGATATACCTGGCAGGACCTTCCTTGGCGTATATTACTCTATACCTAAACATCCCGCTCACTCCCGGCTAAAACAGGTTCAATTTCAAGAGCGCCGCATAACCCGCAGCCAGGACAGGAACCCGTGCGGCAATCCCCGGTGGTTATACCTTCTATAGCCTGCTGGTGTTCGAGGGCAAGATAACGCTTGGAAAACCCGGGATTGATATGGTCCCATGGCAGGGGATCGCTATAGTCGTAGCGGCGGTAGGCATACCATGCCGGGTCAAGTCCGGCCAACTTGAAGGCTTTCAGCCACTGTTCAAGGTTAAAGTGCTCCGACCAGCCGTCAAATTTGCAGCCAAGCTCAAAAGCTCTGCTCAGAACCTGCCCCAGACGCCGGTCACCCCTGGCGAAAACCGCCTCAATATAGCTTACTCCAGCGTCATGGTAGTTCAGCGTCAAACTCCTGTCACGCATCGTCCCGGACAGATATGCCTGCTTTTCTTTCAGAGTACTGTACTGTGCCTGCGGCTCCCACTGGAAGGCTGTATGGGCTTTGGGAACAAAGGAAGAGACACTGACCGTCACCTTAAGGCGACCGCGCGGAATACCTGCTCTCTTACCAAGGGCTAAAACCTCCCTGGCCAGCCGGCTAATCCCGTCCAGATCCTCAATCGATTCAGTGGGCAGTCCGATCATGAAATATAATTTTACTGACCGCCAGCCCTCCCGGAAAGCAGCTCCGGCCGCAGCCATCAAGTCATCCTCCGTAACACCCTTGTTAATGACATCCCGCAGGCGCTGGGTACCGGCTTCAGGAGCGAAGGTAAGGCTGGAACGGCGCACCCGCTGTACCTCCTTGGCTAGATCCACCGAGAATTGATCTGCCCGCAGCGACGGCAGGGACACGCTTACTCCGTTGGCGGCATGTTCGTCCACAAGAGCTTTTATAACTCCCTGAACCGGCGTGTAATCGCTGGTACTTAGAGACACCAGGGAAAGCTCATCATAACCGGTGTTTCTCACCAGTTCGGCGGCCTGCCTGAGTACCGTCCCGCGCTCTTTCTCCCGCACCGGACGATAAATCATACCCGCCTGGCAGAAACGGCAGCCACGGCTACAGCCTCGCAGAACCTCGATCATCATCCGTTCATGCACAACTTCGGTGGACGGCACCACCGGCTTTAATGGAAACGGAACCTGGTCAATATCTTTTATAACTCTCTTAACCACTCTTTCCGGCACACTTTCGCCAGTTGGAGCGATCCTTAAAAAAGCGCCGTCCTCCCCGTAATGAACATGGTAAAATGAGGGAACATACACACCCGGAATCTCAGTTGTTTTGAGCAAAAGCTCTCTTTTTGATAATTTTTTTTGTTTTCCTGCAGCTATAACATCTAAAAGCTCATTGATTACCTCTTCTCCCTCTCCTATTACAAAGAGGTCAATAAAGTCAGCCATTGGCTCCGGATTGAAAGCGCAGGGACCTCCCGCTATGATCAGGGGGTATTCCCCGTCTCTGCTTTCGGTACGCAAAGGGATTCCGGCCAGATCCAGCATGTAAAGGATATTTGAAAAGCTCAACTCATACTGGAGGGTGAAAGCCACCGCGTCAAAATCCATTAGCGGTCTCTTTGACTCCAGGGTAAACAGGGAAATCCCGTGTTCCCGCATTTTTTCCGCCATATCCGGCCACGGCGCGAACACCCTCTCCATTAAAGTATCCGGCCGGCTGTTGACAATCCCGTATAAAATCTGAAGTCCAAGGTGAGACATACCCACCTCATAAACATCAGGAAAGGCAAAGGCAACTTTCAAATCGACCTCGCCCCAGTTTTTATGAACAGCGTTCCACTCGCCTCCCGCATACCGGGCGGGCTTTTTCACTAAAGGCAAAACTTGATCCATCAAATCCATTTTTGTTCTTTCTCCCCTGGTACAGGGTTATACCGGATATTATAGTATAACCCAAAAATAACGGAAAAATATTCCTCACTGATATTATACAACAGGGCGGACAAACCTGCATTATTAAGATACGGGATTATGGGACTTGAGACGTGGGACGTGGCAATGAAAGATATCCTTAAGGGTCAAGGACTGAGACAAGGGTCGAGGGGTGAGACAAGGGGACGGTTCTCCTGTCTCATTCTCCTGTCTCATTAGAAATAGGAAATAGAATAGCAGACGCAAGCGTTCATTCTTTTTTTAACAAACTGCCGATGGGAACATCCATCCCTTCACTGAGGAGCGCGTCAATAATTTGAGCCTCACTGACCACACCCCGGTACTGCCAGTTCCGGTCCAGGACCAGAACGACGTGAAAGCGCTGCGGGATAAAAGAACGTATCACATCCCCTAAACGGACCGTATCCAGTGACACCAGGGGTTCGCCGGGCAATACCCCCGCGGCGGCCAGTTCTTCTTTTTTCTGAGTCAGGTGCCTTATGAAATGGAAGGGCGCCAGGCTCTTTTCACGGGTAGCGGCATAGAGAAGGAAAAAACCGGTAATCAGGACATCCAGGCCGGACATACCAAGCGCCAGCCCGGCGGAGCCCCCCAATACAATTAAAACACCCCAGAACTGACCAAGCCAGGCCGCCTTGTAAGTAGCCTGTTTAAAGCCAACCCGCCTGGCCAGAAAAGCGCGGTATACCCTGCCGCCGTCCAGAGGCAGCGCCGGCAGCAGGTTAAATGAAGCGACCAAAAGGTTGCACTGCAGGAAAAAAGGACCCAGATCCGTATCCCACAGGCCATAGCTTTGCAGGACTGTCCCTAATCCGGCCAGCAAAAGATTAGCGGCAGGGCCGGCAGCAGCCACATACACTTCTGTGGACGGGTTGATCACCACTTCTCCGCCAATGCGGCTGACACCCCCAAAAGGCAGGAGCTCAACATCCGAAACATGGACGCCAAAATGACGGGCTGCGGCAACATGGGCAAGTTCGTGCAGCAAAACGATTACAAACGCTATAACACCCTTCATTAAAACTCCCGCTACAAAAAACAGCCCCAACAAGGCCAGAAAAGCGTTGTTAAGGTGAATTTCCACACCGGATATACGGCATAATTTCAAAGCGCCAGCCTCCTTAAATTGCTCCAACCTTAAGCGTATCAATAGTATTCAAGATCATCAGGGGTTCAGCTGCAGCCTGGTCATAGGATCCACCAGCTTACTGTTTTCCCTGACCTCAAAATGCAGGCCGCCGCCGTTTATATCCCCGGTATTACCAACTTCACCAATAGCTTGCCCGGCCTTTACCTGCTGCCCCTCTCCTACTGCAGCCTTGGCCAGCTCACCGTATAGTGTAAAAAAGCCGCTTTCATGTTCCACTAAAACATACTTGCCCAATACGGGACTGTCGCCTGTTCGCGCCACCTTGCCATCATATACTACTTTAACCGGGCTGCCCACTGGCGCGGCGATATCGATCCCGGCATGAAAACGCTCCATGTTGTCAACAGGATCTACCACCATCCCGAAACCGCGTACTACTTTGCCTGATACTGGAAGGGGCAGTCCAGAGTAAGCCGTGTTGTTATTCTGCGGCCTGGTGATAACTGGCTGGGGGCTGCTGAAAAAAGGCCAATCCACATCGGCTATCTGAAGGCCAAA
Organism: uncultured Pelotomaculum sp.; assembly: GCA_964543575.1. Classification (GTDB taxonomy): domain Bacteria; phylum Bacillota; class Desulfotomaculia; order Desulfotomaculales; family Pelotomaculaceae; genus Pelotomaculum_B. The sequence goes on along the minus strand of CAZIYV010000062.1, from coordinate 12,241 downwards.
CTGGACTACCCTCTCCATAACCGGCTGATAATTCCATTCAGTTGTAAGAACGTTTTTAAGATTCTCCCTTACCCCGTTCCCCCAGGTGCTGCTTGTCCCCCTCAGACCAAGGAACACCATAAGTATCAGTAAGGCAATTGAAAACCGGTAAAGGCTTTTTCTCCCCCCGCTGTCACGCTTTGGTTTTTTCCACTGAGGTTGCCGGTAGTAAGAGCCCCACTCGTCCTGCTTAAATGACGGCCCTTTTTTCATATCAATACCTTTCAAGACACTACCCCCCATAAAGATTGTCTGGTTTATTATATTTTCCTTTATAAGGAAATATGACTATAAAAATCCTTGGGGTAAAGGATCTCACCTCAGTAAACAAAATGAGGACATGCCTCCTTCAGAGGAATGTCCTCATTAATTTTTCCCGTTTATATACATACCCGATTCATTAAAACATTATATTCTGCCGCCTCATGTTAACATTCAGAAGGAGTCCCAGCGCGGCAAGGTTTGTGATCATGCTGCTGCCCCCATAGCTGAACATGGGCAGGGGGATGCCGGTCACCGGCATAATGCCTGTGGTCATGCCCACATTGACCAGCACGTGAAAAGTTATCATTGAAATTATCCCGGCTGATAACAGAAAGCCAAAACAATCCTTGGCGTTGATCGCCACATATATACAACGGTAGATTAATATAAAATAGATAAATAAAAGAACGACAGCGCCGATAAAACCCGTTTCCTCACCAACAACGGAAAAGATAAAGTCGGTGTCCCGGATAGGCAGAAACTCACCGTGGGTCTGACTGCCCTGAAACAGGCCGCGCCCTAAAAAACCGCCCTGACCTATGGCGATCTGGGACTGAATCACATGATAGCCGTCTCCAAGCCAGTCCTTCCAGGGGTTGATAAAGATAGTCAGCCGTGTTAACTGGTAGTCTTTTAAAGGAATCCACAGGTTGAAGGAAGTGTTGGCCTCAAACCAAAAATGCGCCCAGATCCAGAGCGAGGCCACCAAAAGGCCGCCCACAATTAAAACCACCAACAGCAGCGGGCGCGCCCCCGCCGCGAACAGCATGCCGAACATTATCGCCAAAAACACCAGGGATGTTCCCAGATCAGGCTGTTTCAAAATAAACAGCAGTGGCAGGCCGATAAAGGCAAAACAAGGAACTAAATCCCTGAGTTTGTAAAGCTTGCCTTTGCGCGAGCTCAGAAAAGCAGCGAAACAAACAATAATGATCAACTTCGAAAATTCCGAAGGTTGAAATCTGAAGGGCCCGATTTCTATCCAGCGCTGCGCGCCCATGGCCGCGTCACCTGCGAAAAGCACAGCGCCCAGCATCACCAGGTTTAAAACATACATTAGTTTCATGCGCTTGGCCAGGTCTTCATAGTTGACATACAGCATAAATATCATCGCCACTATGCCCACTGTGATGTTAATAATCTGTTTGCTGAAATCGCCGCTCAAATCCAGATCGTCCCTTGTAGCGCTGTAGATCATAACCAGACTGAAAGCGATAATTAAAGCCGTTGCAGCAAGCAATGTAAGATCAAGTTTTTTAAATAACCTACTCTGCTTAAACACAGTTGAATATACACTTCTTTCCAGTCAAGACATTCTAAATTTTTTAAAGCGCACTACTTATTATATAACAACTGATTATTTAAATACAGACCTAAAACCCTTGGTATAAATGGATAATTAGAGCTGCATTAATAAGCCCGATTAACCGCTATAACAGGGTGGTTTCATGATAGAGAACACCATTGTTATTGGAAAGGGGACACATCACCTTATGTGAAATATCCCCAATGAAATAACGATTTGTTTAAATGAGACAGGAGAACCGTCCCCTTGTCTCAGCCCTTGTCTCACTTGTCTCACCCGTCCCAATCTTTATGCTCCCGACGCTCTCTTCATCCCTTTTACCGGTATATTGGCGACCAGGGCCACCGTATTGCCGCTGGAATCCAGGCTTACTTCCAATTTGGATTCATCGATTACCATGTAGTTAGAGATCACCTGAATCATGTCGGCTTTCATAGCTTCCAGTATTTGGGGTGAAATGCTGGTGCGATCGTGTACCAGAACCAGGCGCAGTCTCTCCTTAGCCACGTTTTTACTTCCGCTATCCCTGCCAAATAGTCTTGATAAAAAATCCAACATGGCTTATCCCCCTTTCCGGCTTACTTCAGGCCGATAATCTTACGAAGTTTTTTGAAAAAACCTTCTTCTTCCAGGTTCATCATAGGCACTTCCTCACCCATGATCCTCTGGTTAATATTCCGGTAAGCCTGTCCGGAGCGTGAATTTTGGTCTAAAACCACAGCTTCGCCTCGGTTGGTGGTAATTACAATCATCTCATCTTCCGGTATAACTCCAAGCAGATCAACGGCAAGAATATCAATGATATCTTCTATGCTCATCATATCTCCCTGCCTGACCATCTTGGGGCGAATGCGGTTGATGATCAGTTTTGGATCGCGCAGTTCGGCAGCTTCTAAAAGCCCGATAATCCGGTCGGCATCCCGCACAGCTGAAACCTCCGGTGTGGTTACCACTATGGCCTTATCCGCCCCGGCAATGGCGTTCCGGAATCCCTGCTCAATTCCTGCAGGGCAGTCAATAATCACATAGTCAAAATCCTTTTTCAATTCCGCGCACAGGGTGCGCATCTGGTCAGGACTGACCGCGGTTTTATCCTTGGTTTGAGCGGCGGGGAGAAGGTGCAGTCCTTCCAGGCGTTTGTCCTTAATCAGAGCCTGGCGCAACCTGCAGTTACCACTGGTTACATCAACGATATCATAAACAATCCTGTTTTCCAGGCCTAAAACCACATCCAGGTTTCTCAACCCGATATCCGCATCTACCAGAACTACCTTTTTGCCTACGGAGGCCAGGCCTGTACCGATATTGGCGGTAGTGGTGGTTTTGCCCACCCCTCCTTTACCGGAAGTTACAACGAATACTTCACCCATTATTTAAGCTCCCCCTCTTATAAAGTCCATGTGGAGAAAACAAGCACCTGCCAGGCAAGAAAAATATCCTGCTAAATGCAGCTCACTGATTCTGTCGGTTATTTGTTTGCATTTAGCCTGTCATTCAACCCGGTTTGGAAGAATTCTATCGTAACAACCCCATCCCGGATCCGGGCCATCTCAGGGTGATCAGCGTCCAGGTTTTCATTGTCAGGCGGCCTGGTGATGTGGTTGGAGATCCTTAGCTGAGTAGGCTGCAGCCTGAAGGCCAAAACAACCGCTTTCTCATCCCCGCCGGCCCCGGCGTGCACCACACCCCTTAAGGCGCCCATAACAATAACGTTTCCGGTAGCTGATATTTCAGCCCCAGGGTTTATATCCCCAAGAACCACCACGTTTCCGTTGTAACGGATGCTTTGGCCGGAGCGCAGGGTCCGCTGAACCAGAATGGTGTTCTCATCAACAAGATCCTCCTGATCCAACGGCAGGCCCTGACCGAATCCTGAAAGGATATCACTGTGAATGTTTCCTTTGGAATAAGCCAAAGCTAATCTCCTCCTGTTCTATAATTACCAGTTAATTCTACAGTTGATAACCAAATCCTGCTAATATAAAACAAAAAACAGGGCAAAAAGAACCCCGTTTTATGCCAGAAAATCGAGGTAACTATTAAGGGCTTTTCACTTGCTTTTCACCAGGTATAGGCAGACCAAAATAAGCGGCAATCATGTCTTCGGCCACAGGTCCCGCTATGGTGCCGCCATGACCGGCAAACTCCAAAACGGATGCTATGGCAATCTCCGGATTGTCATACGGGGCAAACGCCACAAACAATGCGTGCGCGTTGTGGCCGGCAACTTCCGCTGTCCCTGTTTTCGCCCCCACCTGGGGGAAGCCCACAAAAAAACCGTAGGCGGTACCGTCAGGAGGCAGAGTAACCTCGTGCATACCCTGCCTGATTATTGCCAGCGTTTGAGGTGAAACGTTAACATGGCCCAATTCAACAGGTTTGTTCTCTTTGAGTACCTTGCCGTTTATGTCCACAACCTGTTGAACAAGATAAGGCTTGTAGCGGGTCCCCCCGTTGGCAATGGTGGCTATATAATTGGCCAATTCGAGCGGGTTGTACCTGTTGTCCCCCTGGCCAATCGAAGAAATAATGGTGTCATAGTCATGCCAGGCCAGCTCCCAATCTATTTCCAACAGCTCGTCGTATTGTTTTTGCTGAAGGGACTTGCGCTGGTTCTCATCTACGGCCTTGCTCAGCAGATCATTATAGCGCTTTATTATTTCCTTGGCTTTGACCGTGTCCTCATCACTTAAATAATATAACCTTTGTTCAACTTTAGCATCCCGGCTTGGGACCACGCCTTCTTCTTCACCCGGCAGTTCGATACCGGTCTTTTCACCCAGACCGAACTGACGCGCCATCTTATTGATGTCATCGATGCCCACCTTTAACCCCAACTGGTAAAAATAGGTGTCGCAGGATACCTTGATAGCTCTGAGCAAATCGACGCGGCCGTGGCCGTCCGGCTTCCAGTCGTTGAATGTTCTGCCCAGGAAAAAGTAGCCTGGATCAAGAATGGTATCCTTTGGGTTAACCTTACCGGCCTCCAGGGCGGCCATGGCGACAATCATTTTAAAAGTTGAACCCGGGGCGTATGGCAGTAAAGCACGGTTCAATACCGGTTTAAAGGGAGAATTAAAAATCTCGTTATAATCTTTTTGTGAGAGCACACCTGAAAGCTTGACCGGATCGTAGGTGGGGTAACTGGCCATAGCCAGCACTGCTCCGCTCCGCACGTCCAGAGCTACAGCCGCCCCGGCCTTGGCCTCACCAAAGCCTTCCTTGACAGCCTGCTGGGACGCCCTGACCAGGGATTCCTCAGCCGCCTTCTGCACTCTTTGGTCTATGGTAAGCACCAGGTTGCTGCCGGGCACCGGCTCCTTTATACCCAAATCTCTGACCGGCCTGGCCATTGAATCCACTTCCACCTGGCGGCCGCCATCCTGGCCCCGCAGATACTGTTCGTAAGTGTTTTCAAGCCCAGTCTGCCCGTAGTTGTCGCCCAGCTTGTAGCCTTTATCCTTGTTTTCAGCCATCTGCTCTTCGTTAATCTGCCGCACATAACCCATCACGTGGGCCAACAAGTTTCCGTTAGGGTACTCCCGCAGCGGTTCAATATCGATGGCGACACCTGGAAGTTCAAGGCGCTGCTCCTCGATCCTGGTGACAATTTCCAGCGGCACCATAGTGGCTATTTTTACAGGCTCGTACAACCTTTTCTGTTGGGCAATCTTCTGCTCAATCTCCTGGGAGTCAATACCAAGGATTCCAGCAAGCCTTTGGACTACTTCACCTGTGTCCTTGTTTTTTACCAGGGAAACAGTATAAACAGGCTGATTTCCCACAAGTTTGATCCCATTCCGGTCAAAAACCTCTCCACGGGGCGCGGTAATAGTAATCAGCCTGATCCGGTTTTCCCGGGCCAGGGTGGAAAACTTATCATTTTGTACAAGCTGCATGTAAGCAAGCCTGCCAACAAGGATGAGAAAGACGGCACTGACAACAATGAGAAAAACTCTCATCTTGTTTTCCAGATAATTTCTTTCCATTCTCTTCCCTCCCCCATGTGAGACTTGAGATATGAGACGTGGGACGTGGGACGTGGGATTCAGGTATTCCTCTCGGGCCTTTTGAGACAAGGGGCCTTTTGAGACAAGGGGACGGTTCTCCTGTCTCATTTTTGTTCGCGTAACACTGTTCGGATAAATCTGAAACTACAGGACCTGGGATATGAGAAGTTTGGTTATAGGGAATGGTTTGTGGTCATAAAGAAAAATCCTGCAAGGAATACCTGGATACTCACGTCTCACGTCGCACGACCCATATCCCACGACCCACGGCCCATTAAAGATCTCTGCCCCGGAGTTGAATGTAACGGAAAATACGCTTGAAAATAAACGGCGCCAGCACTGCCGTATAAGCGGCTGTTGGCAGGGCTACCCTGAAGAAAGCGTATAATGGTGAAATATGAATATTAAGATATAAAAGCAACAGGTAATTTACTATTAAACCGGCCAGCGAGGTGAAAAAAGTTACTCCAGTCGCAATCGGGATGTTTTCCCTGTACAGGCGCTCGCCTGCCGCTCCCGCCAAATACCCCGCCGCCATTTTAGAAAGGGCGTTTATACCAATATAGCTGCCTGAAAACAAGTCCTCTACAATTCCTCCGACGAAACCCAAAAAAGCCCCCTCTCTGGTACCCAGGAGGAAGCCGCTCAATACCACCAGAAGCAATACAAGGTCGGGTTTTATCCCTGCAATTGCCACGATATTTAGAATCGTTGTCTGAAAAAACATAATAATCCCCAGCAGGAGCAGGTAAAAGGGTAACTGCATTTACTGACCTCCCACACTAGGGGTATTGGTTTCAGGCTGAGAAAAAGTCACGATAAGCACTTCTTCCAAATTATTTAAATTTGCATAAGGGCGTATTTCGGCGCTTAAGAACAGCCCGGAAGGTTCATTTCGGATGCTGGTAATTTCACCCACCGGTATGCCTTTGGGGTAAACACTGCCGCTGCCGGAAGTGACCACCGCCTGACCAACTTCAACCGGAGCATTATTGGGGATATGGATCATCCTGGCTGTCATTGTTCTGCCGTCTACCCCTTCAACAATGCCAGGAGTACGGATGTCCTGCACCAGAGAGCCGACTCCGCTGCTTGGGTCTGTGATCAAAAGGACTTCGCAGGTAGAAGCAGAAACTGAAACAACCCGTCCTACCAGTCCCTCAGGAGTAAGCACGGTCATATTTTCCTGTACCCCGTCTTTTGTGCCCCTGTTTAGTGTCATAATGCCAAACCAGTTGCCTGGATCCCTGCTGATAACAGACGCAACCAGAAGATTTAACTTTTGGGCCATAACCTGTTTATAATTAAGCAGCCCGGTCAACCTCTGGTTTTCCATTTTATACTCATTCAACTGGATAATTTCACTCTCAAGGCGCTCTATTTCCTGCTCCAGAGCCTGGCTGCGCGCTGTTGCGCCGACCATTGAAACCGGGAAAGAGATCAAGTAATGTACTTGCCTGCCTACCCAGGTAAGTCCTGTCTGCACTGGCGCAATAACATCCCTGAATTTTGATCCCAGGGGTGTCAACCGGGTCCGCTCAGGAACTGTAGCGCGCATCGCCGCCAGAGTGACCGCTATCAGGATAACCAGGAAAAGCAGTCTTTTGGCAGTAACCCAACGCACCCCATACTTCACTCCCTACCAAAATATTCTTGGTGCTTTTTGCTAATGAATTTGCACCTACTATCTTAGTCGTAGGTCATAAGCTGTCGGTCGTAAGTATATCCTGGATTCCAATTCGGTCGTCAGACGTCGGATGTCGGTATATCCTGCATTCCTAATGAGACAGGAGAACCGTCCCCTTGTCTCACTCTAAGCCCACGACTTCTTTTTCCCACGTCTCACGTCTCACGTCCAACGTCTCACTAGGCCAGCCTTTTAGGCTGGATCAGCACCTTGCGCAGCACATCAATGTTTTCCAGGACCCTTCCTGCTCCGTAGGCTACGGCCAGGAGGGGTTCGTCGGCAAGATGCACAGGCATGCCTGTCTCCTCGCTCACCAGGCGGTCCAGGCCTCGCAAAAGGGAACCTCCGCCAGCCATAACAATGCCGCGGTCCATAATATCAGCCGCCAATTCCGGCGGGGTATGTTCCAAAGTTGCCTTGATCGCTTCAATTATACTGGATACCGGTTCTGAAAGCGCCTTATAGATCTCCACTGAGGTGATTTTAACGGTTTTGGGCAGACCTGAGACAAGATCACGCCCCCTCACTTCATCAGTTTCCATAGGCTCTATGGGATAGGCCGTACCAATCTGAATTTTAATTTGTTCCGCTGTGCGTTCACCAATCATTAAATTGTAAGTACGCTTGACGTGGCTGATGATAGCATCATCCATTTCATCGCTGGCTATCCGGATAGACCGGCTGACTACAACTCCTCCGAGGGAAATAACGGCAACCTCGGTTGTTCCACCACCTATATCCACTATCATATTACCGGTTGGCTCGTGCACAGGCAGCCCGGACCCTATCGCCGCTGCCATGGGTTCCTCAATCAGGTAGGCTTCTCTTGCGCCTGCCTGAAGGGCAGCTTCACGCACCGCTCTTTCTTCCACAGCGGTAACACCGGACGGTACACCTACGACAACCCTCGGCCGCACCAGGAAGGTACGTCCACGTAAAGCTTTACTGATAAAGTACTTGATCATATTCTGGGTTACGTCGAAATCAGCGATTACACCATCCCTCAAAGGCCTGATGGCTACAATGTTGCCGGGTGTGCGGCCGATCATCCTTTTGGCGTCTTCACCGACAGCCAGAACCTGCCCGGTATCCTTCTGGATGGCCACTACAGAAGGTTCGCGGATCACAATCCCCTTGCCCTTGACATAAACCAGGGAGTTGGCAGTACCTAAATCCATCCCCATATCTTTTGAAAACAGACCGACGCGCATTTACCGGCCCCTCTCTTAAATTAGTATTGCGGCTATTAAAAAGCTTTTTCAACAGCCTTTGCTTATATGAAACCTTTGGCCTTAAAACTTATAAATCTATTATCTCCAATAATAATGTGATCTAGGACTTCAATACCAATAATCTTTCCAACTTCCCGCAGTCTTTCGGTTATATCCAGGTCTTCCCTGCTGGGAGCCGGATCGCCACTGGGATGGTTATGCACCAGAATCACCGACGCAGCGCTCCTTTTTATGGCGTTTCGAAACAATTCGCGCGGGTGTACCGCGGAAGAATTCAGTGTGCCCACTGAAATCTTGTCTGTTCCGATAACCTGGTTCTTGGTGTTTAACAAAACCGCCCTGAAATGCTCGCGGTCAAAATGTCGCATTTCCTCCATCAGCAGGCTGGCGGCATCTTCGGGCGATTTAATCACAGGGCGAGGGCTGTCCGTATATTGAGAAATCCTCCTGGCCAACTCCAGTGCGGCCTTGATCTGACATGCTTTGGCCGGTCCAACGCCCTTAATCCCGCTTAACTCTTCTATTGTGGAGCCCAAAAGAGAACGCAGGCTCTTAAAATGCGCTATGATCAGCGCGGCCAAATCCAGTGCGGTTACCTGCCTGAAACCTGACCCCAGGAGTATCGCTAAAAGTTCCACATCGGAGAGAGCTTGTGCTCCCTCTCTTAAAAGCCTTTCCCGCGGCCGGATATCCTCGGGAAGTTCCTTCATGGTAGGCCGGTAACCAAAGGTATCCAAAAGAACCAACTCCGAATTAAAGAATACAGGAGTCAGAATACAGAATATTTTTAAGTTCATTCTTCTGACTACTGTCTTCTGAATTCTGTATTCTGTATTCTATTCGTTATATTACCTCATAGCCAAATTCCTTGAGCATTAATGCCAGCCTGGACAGCGGAAGACCAACAACATTGCTGTAACAGCCTTCCAACCTGTGTATAAAAATAGCGGCCAAACCTTGAACCGCGTATGCTCCGGCCTTATCCAGGGGCTCTCCCGTGGCTGCATAGCGCCTGATTTCATTTTCACCCAGCGACCTGAAATAAACTACCGTCTTTTCATGGTCAACCAGGCGCCTACCGCTGCCTGCCTCAATCAGGGCTAACCCGGTATATACCTCATGAGCGCTGCCCTGTAATTTAATGAGCATACGGACAGCGTCTTCCTCATGCAGTGGCTTGCCAAGCAACTGTCCCTGCCATACAACCACAGTGTCAGCGCCAAGCACAATCCCTTCGCCAAGCTTACCGGCAATACCCGCGGCTTTCCTTTCAGCCAGGAGTTCGACCAGTTGGGAAGGGTTTAAACCTGGAGGCGGCGTTTCATCCACATCACAGCAAAAAATCCGGAAACGCAAGCCAATTTGTTTTAATAACTCCGCCCGGCGGGGGGATGATGAGGCAAGAATGATTTCTCTGTTCATTTCAAATCCGGCGGTAGACAACATAGCCCAGAATCATGCCCAGCGCAGTTAGCGGACCAAGGGAAAAGGTAAAGCCAAAGGTCAGGTTTAGAAACCTGAGATCTAATGTTGACGGCTTTAACCCGATAAGTGAAGTAGACTTCAGCCAGGGAAGGACAGGTGTCAGGGCATCCCCAACAGCACTGCCTGTCAGGCCTCCTATTAATATAAGGAGAACCAGGACCCAGGTACTACCGTAGCTCCTTAAATTTTTAGCCATAGCTTCTTCCCCCGGATATGATAAGAGATTCTCGGCCCGGCAAAAGAAAAGAGTGATATTACTATGTTAGTTTATCATTTTAAGTATTTTATGACAAGCTGTGGTGAAAATTTAGCTATTTATCACTTTGCAGGTATTCCCGCGCCTCGGCCACCATGTATAAGGATCCGGTGATGCAGACAATTTCCTCAGGGCCGGCCAGGGAAATTCCTTTGTCAACCGCTTTCCCTATGTCTTCTTCCAGGTGGACCTCAGGCGCGTAACGTCCGGCTGCAACGGCCAGTTCCCGCCAATTGCCCGCCCTGGGGCTGTTGGGCTTGGTTACCACCACCGCCCTGGCCGCTGAAGCTAGTTCCGCAGCTACTTTAGCCCGCTCCTTATCCCCCAGCATACCAATTACCAGGACTATATTCCTGTTCGGGAAATATTCCTCAAGTGCCGAACGCAGGCTTCTGGCTCCGTCGTAATTGTGAGCGCCGTCGATGATTACCAGTGGCTGCCGGCGCATGATTTCCAGCCTGCCGGGCCAGCGTGAGTCCGCCAGTCCCTGGCGAACCGCCCCGGCGCTTATAGCCGATCCCATTGCCATTAAAGCTTCCACCGCAGCGACCGCGGTAGCCGCGTTAACCTGCTGGTGCCTGCCCAGCAAAGGAAGCGCCAGGTTTTCGTAAGTCGTCCTGCTCCCCCGAATGGTAAATTCTTGACCTGCCAGGGAGTGTGAAATGTGCTCCCAGGTGATATTGTGCCCTACTAGTAACAGCCGGCAGTCTTTTTGCCGGCAGGTGTCCTCTATCACGCGCAGTCCTTCCCCGGTCGCGGCGGTTATTACCGGGACTCCCGGCTTGATAATACCGGATTTTACCCGGGCAATCTCCTCAATAGTATGGCCCAGGTAATCCATATGGTCCATGGATACGTTTGTTATCACCGTAAGCATCGAAGGAGCGACGTTTGTTGAATCAATGGCTCCCCCCAGTCCCACTTCAAGCAGCACAAAATCCACCATCTCCCGGCTAAAATACAAAAACGCCAGGGCGGTGCTTACTTCAAACTCGGTTGGGTGTTCAAAACCACCTGCCGCCATATCTTCCAGGTGAGGGCGAAGTTCCTCGATCAGACCGGCGAGCCGCTCCCGGTTTATCTCCACCCCGTTGATCAGGAACCTCTCAGTATAAGAGTGCAGGTGAGGCGAAGTGAAAGTCCCCACCCGGTATCCCGCTTCCTTTAAAATTGACGCCAGCATGGCGGTGGTGGAACCCTTGCCGTTGGTACCACCGATATGCACAATCTTTAACTTGTAATGGGGGTTGTCCAAGCGGGACAGCAACTCTTCAATACGGCCCAATCCCAAATTAATACCAAATTTTGTCAGGTGGTTCAGAAATTCCATAGACTCTTTATAGTCCACCTTTATCGCTCCTTGAGGATATTAAACTTGCCGTAGGTCGTAGGCTATTTTAGTCGTCAGTCGTCAGACGTCGGACGTAGGTATATTCTGCATTCCTAATGGGTCTATATACCTGTCAGAGTGAGACAAGAGAACCGTCCCCTTGTCTCATTTCCCACTTCCATGTCTATTTTTGGTTTCCGATCAGCATGGATAGTCTTTCTTTAATGGTTGACTGCTTACCGGACAGTTCTTCTTCCTTGGCCTTTTCTTTATCAATCACGTCCGCCGGTGCTTTACTTAAAAATCCGGGGTTGGTAAGCTTGCCCCTGACCCGGGCAAGTTCCTTCTCCACGGCGACCAGTTCTTTTTCCTGGCGGGCGACTTCTTTGTCAACATCTATGAGCCCTTTTAGCGGGACAAAAACCTCAACACCCCGTGTTACGGCGTGGGCAGACTGTTCGGGCGCACTCGCCAGGGTCTTGTGGATTTTTGTCATCGCACCGGCAAGGGCCTGAGTATATTCATTGCCTCTCTCCAATATAGCCCTGGTCGTCTTGTCAGGCGCGACCAGCAGCACTTCCGCCTTGCGCCCCGGGGGTACGTTCATTTCACCGCGGATATGGCGGACGGCC
>CAZIYV010000061.1:0-18341 GCA_964543575.1 uncultured Pelotomaculum sp. | reverse complement strand
ATATCAATTTCGTCAAACACCGGTACGCCCTCTGTAACTATGACTACAACCTTCACGCCTGCGTCCAGGTTTTCCAATGCAGCGTCTTTAGTCCCCGGGGCAGGAACAAATATAACCGATGCGTCGATCCTGTGGTTTTCACAGGCTTCACTCACCGTGTTGTATACGGGTATGCCCTCTACTTCTTGCCCACCTTTGCCGGGGGTGCATCCGGCAACAATTTTGGTCCCATAGGCAAGCATCTGCTTGGTATGGAAAGAAGCCTGTCTGCCGGTTATTCCCATGACTAGTACATTCGTATTCTCATCAATGATAATAGCCAATTTTACTTATCCTCCCTTTTCAAGAAATTCTAGAGACTTCATCTCTTTCACATATGCTTAAGATTAACTATTTTGTAAGTTCAATCACTCTTCTTGCGGCATCCTGCATGAAATCAAACGCTTCGATACCGATTGATTTCAAGATTTCCCGACCAGCATCCTGGTTGGTACCTACAAGACGTATCACTACGGGCACGGGGAAACCGCCCAGTTCAGTATTGATATCCTTAAAGGCATTGGCAACATCGTCGCAGCGTGTAATACCGCCAAAAATGTTGATGAACAATGACTTCGGCTTCAAGCTGAGAAGAATCTTGAGAGCTTTGGCAGTTTGTTCTCTGCCGGTCCCGCCGCCAGCGTCAAGGAAGTTTCTCGGTGTGCCGCCAAAAGCTTGCAGCGTATCGAGAGTTCCCATGGTAATGCCAGCGCCGTTTGCCATAACAGCGATATCGCCGTCCAGTTCAACAAAGGAAAGCCCAAGGTCTGCTGCCGCTCTTTCGGCTGGAGACTTGTCATCAACGAAAGGCAGGTCCACCATGCGGAACAGCGCGTCATCGTCAATGGTAACTTTGGCGTCAGCGGCTATTACCCTGTCATCGCTGAATACCAGCGGGTTGATTTCTACCAGTTCGGCGTCTTTTTCTTTGCAGATCTTATAGAGCAACTGAACTATTTTCACCATTTCTTTTCCGTGCGGGCTCTTTAAATCTACGCCCATTCTTCTGATAACTTCACGGGCAAAGAAAGGATGCATGCCGAGCTCGGGATCGATATGTTTCTTAATGATGTACTCTTCCGGCTGGGCTTCAATTTCCATCCCGCCGTAAGCGGAAGCAATCATGACAGCCTGCTTGGCAGATCCGTCAACGGTTATTGACATGTAAAGTTCTTTGTCAATTTTTAATTTTTCTTCCACCAGGACACACTCTACCGGCAGCCCCTGGATGGTCATTGCTAATACTTCTTTCGCTGCTACCTTGGCTTCTTCCGGAGTGTTGGGAAACTTAATACCCCCAGCTTTACCTCTCTTGCCTGACAGGACCTGAGACTTTACAACACATGGACCACCAATTTCCGCAGCAACTTTTGCGGCATCTTCCGGGTTGGTAACCATTTTGCCTTTCGGAGTCGGTATCCCGAATTTGGCAAAAAGCTCCTTACCCATGTACTCAAACATTTTCACAGGCTAAATCTCTCCTCTCCATTTTTAGTATTTGGCGCTTTATTTGAAAAAAGTAATTTTAAATATTATCTCCCAAAAGTATAACTTCGTTACAAAAAGATTATTTCCTTCTACTATAGTAAATTTTGAAAATATTCTGCCTCGCCCACCTCCTTATTATCCTTCCAGTGATATATAATGTAAAAATCTACCTCTCAAAAGATTCATACAAACGGAAGGAAGTGTTTAATTGCTTGCATTTCAATATAACTTTTTTTGCTTTTACCAGCAAAACTACCCCCAGTCTCACCGGCAAACTCAGTTATAAAAGTTTCTTTAGATTATTTTGTATTTTCTTTCTCAAAGCGCACAAAAGACGTGATATTTTAGAGAAAAGGGTATTAGCCCAACCAATAACGTTCACCGGTCGGGCATTTTTTAAATATCACAATTTATTTTTTGTCTTCCCCAAGGCCTGGCTTGTCTGCATAGACATCAAATTCCTCCAGGGAAACTAACCCCAGTAGTCCTTTTGTTTATTCTCTATTTAACGGCGTAAATCTTAATGCCTTCTTGATAAAGGTCCCCACCCAAGGTATCGTTAACAACTACCATGGGGAAATCCTCAACGACGAATTCATGAACCGCCTCTGCCCCTAGATCGGGGTATGCTATAACCTTGGCGCTTTTAATGCACTTTGCAATCAAAGCCGCGGCTCCACCGATAGCAGCCAGGTATACACCCTTGTACTTTTTCATCGCTTCGATTACTTCAGGTGATCTTTTCCCCTTGCCGATAGAAGCTTTTAGACCCAACTTGTATAATTCAGGTGCGTATGGATCCATACGGTAACTGGTTGTTGGCCCGCAGGAACCAACAACTCTTCCGGGCTTTGTGGGGCTTGGCCCTACGTAGTAAATAATCTGACCTTTGGGATCAAAGGGCAGTTCATTGATTTTACCTGCCGCGATCAGATCCACCATTCTCTTGTGAGCGGCGTCCCGACCGGTATAAATGAGACCGCTGATTAAAACCTGCTGCCCGATTCTAAGCTTTTCTACGTCTGCATCCGTTAATGGGGTAGTAAGCCTGATCTGGGTCAATATTTTCACCTCCCCTATAATTTAACTATCTCTCTGGGTTATATATCTTACAGCACTACCTCTTTATGTCTTGCCGCGTGACAGTTAATGTTAACTGCTACCGGCAGGCTGGCGATGTGGGCAGCGTAAGTTTTGATATGCACTGCCAGTGCAAAGTTTCTGCCTCCCAGACCTTGAGGTCCGTATCCCAGGTTGTTTATCTTTTCTAATAGTTCCGCCTCAAGCTTTGCCATTTCAGGATCCTTATTCGTTGAACCAATCTCCCTCAAAAGCGCTTCCTTCGCTATCAATGCCGCCTTTTCCATAGTACCGCCAATACCTACTCCGAAAATAACAGGAGGGCATGGGTTCGGGCCGGCGTTTTTAGCCACTTCAAGAACAAAGTTTTTTACGCCTTCCACACCGTCGGCCGGCTTCATCATCTTGATGGCGCTCATGTTTTCACTGCCGCCGCCTTTAGGAGCGAGGGTGATTTTGAGGTTCTCACCCGGGACGATTGTCGTGTGAATAACCGGAGGTGTGTTGTCACCGGTATTTTTGCGCTCAAGCGGGTGACCCACGATGGATTTCCTGAGGTAGCCATCAGTGTATCCTTGTCTAACCCCCTCAGTTAATGCCTCGTACAGATCTCCACCCTCAATGCGTACATCCTGTCCCAGTTCCACGAAAAGAACCGCGTAGCCGCAGTCTTGGCACATGGGGACCTGCTCGTCACGGGCAATCTCAGCATTCTTAATAAGAATCTGGAGTATCTCTTTTCCCGTATTCGAGACTTCCGTTTCGCACCCCTTTTTAAATGCGGCCAGCACGTCTTCACCTAGATAGAAGTTGGCCTCCTTGCACATCCTTGCTACGTTTTCCGTAATGACGCTTGTGTTGATGTTTTTAATTTTTACTCCCCCCTTTGCTAAGTGTTGGTCCTAACACATAATATATCTGCAAGATCTGTACCATCGATATAGTACCTGTATCCGGCAGCTGTGAATACAGTTGTTATTCTGACGTTAAAAGCCAGCATATGCTGGCTTATTAAGGTGTTTTGAAAGTTTCTGTTCATAAAATTTAGCCTGCGATAAATAAGTAAAATTTATTCTGATTTTGACAACAATTATTCTAATTATAAGAAACTTATACAGCTTAACCTTTGGGGCGAATGACATTTCTTATTTTTATAATATTTCTAATATTTATTATTAAGGGGCTTTTGCCTTTTCAGCTTATTGTAAAGAGTTGCCAGCGAAATGTTTAAAGCTTGTGAAGCCCTCCTCTTTCCTTCAACCGTGTTGCCGTATTTTGCCACAGCCTTGCGAATTAGTAATTCTTCCATTTGTTCAATAGTTATCAGCTCAACGTCCCGGTCATGGGATATTCTGAATTGATTTATATGCTGGCTAAGATTTTTCTTGTTGATTGTCTCCTCATCCATGGTAACCATTACTCTCTCAATAACATTTTCGAGCTCTCGCACATTACCGGGCCAGTCAAAGTTATAAAGCAGTTCTACAGCCTCCTTGGAAACGCCTCTAACCTTTTTACCCAGTTTTCTATTCAGCTTGACGATCAGGTTGTCTAAAAGAACCGGCAGGTCCTCCTTGCGTACCCTCAGCGGGGGTATGGTGATTTCAACAACATTTAACCGGTAAAAAAGGTCCTCCCTGAACTTGCCAAGACGAATCAATTCCCGCAGGTTGCGGTTGGTAGCAGCTATAACACGCACGTCAACCTTTATGGTCTGGTTGCCGCCAACCCGCTCAAATTCCATTTCCTGTAATACACGCAGCAGCTTTCCCTGAAGAATAAGATTCATATCTCCAATTTCATCCAGGAATATAGTCCCACTATGCGCCAGTTCGAATTTTCCGATTTTAGATTTTACAGCGCCGGTAAAAGCACCCTTGGCGTAGCCGAAGAATTCACTTTCAAGCAGTGTCTCAGGTATCGCCGCACAGTTTACTTTAATAAAAGGGTTCTCCCGCCGCATAGAAGAGGAGTGAATCGCGTGAGCAAACAATTCCTTGCCTGTGCCGCTTTCACCTAAAAGCAGAACAGTTGTATTACTGCGAGCTGATTTCTCAGCTAAGTTCATACATCTTTTCAACTCATCGCTGTTGCCAAGAATATCATCAAATGTATATTTGCTTGTGGTTACTTGTCCCAATTTATCTGTAAGGCTTTCAATAATAGTCGTGCTTTTTTTTAGCTCTTCCATGATGTTCATAACATCCGTAAAATGCTGGAATACAACAACGCCGCCTTCCATCATCCCGTCAACGTTAATTGGCGCCGCGTTGGAAACTACTTCAGCCATACTCCCGCCAACTTTTGTTCTGTGTCCAAAAACAAGTTTTCCCGTTTTTAGAACAGATGCCAGGGCGCCGTCAGGAGATGCTTCAAAAATATTTTGACCGATTCTGTCTTTCTCCGAAATACCTGTAACCCTGGAAAAGGCATTGTTTACGTATTGGATGTTGCCGTCGATATCAGCGACTTCAATAGCTTCCTGGACTGAATCAAGTATGGCCGACAGCTGGCTTTTAACTCTTTTGATTTCCAGGAGTTCTTCCTTTTTTTCCTTTAAGATGGTTATAATTAAGTTGGCAGCCTTGGCCTCCATGACTGCCGTCTTACTGCTAATGTTTTGCTGGATCATATCCCGCACTTCCGGTAATCCAGTGGTCTCTATAATCACATCAAGATCCGGCAGGTTCAGAAGTCCATAAAAGTCTCTGGTGACAAAAATTCCTTCCTCTTGCGCAGCAATAATTCCAGGCGCCTCCGGCTCGGCATCGGATATCCCGACGATCTCCACTTCCTTTATTTCCTTGAGCATTCCGAAGATGGAATAGCCTCCCTGGCCGCCGCCAACTATGGCCACTTTAACTAATTTCAACTGGCACCACCTCTTGTGCAAACCGTATTTTTGGTTAGTCTTCGACGATAGCCACTAGGCCTCCTTCTAAAAGTTAAAATAATATTTAATTTATAAAGCATAAATATTCGAACAAGTGTTTTAATATATCTGATTTGTGTTATAATTAAATGGATAAGATTACTAACAAAGGCTGGTGCTGCAATGGATTCGGACTTAACTCCTAAACAGGCGGCTATACTCGCTATGATCAAGAAAAGCATCCGTCAGAAAGGCTACCCTCCCTCGGTCAGGGAAATAGGCCAGGCGGTAGGTTTAAATTCCAGCTCTACCGTACACGGTTATCTGAAAAAATTGGAGGCCAAGGGATATTTAAGGCGTGATGCCACTAAGCCAAGAGCTATGGAGGTTCTGGACGACCTTGAAGGTGAAAAAGTTGAATTTGTTAATGTGCCGCTCCTTGGTAAGGTGGCTGCCGGACTGCCGCTTTTAGCAGTTGAGAACAGAGAGGACCTTTTCCCGCTTCCTACCCACTTTACTGGTACGGGTGAGTTTTTTATGCTAACAGTCCGTGGTGAAAGCATGATCGAAGCCGGGATCTTTGACGGTGATATGGTTATTGTAAGACAGCAGCATGACGCTAACAACGGCGATGTTGTGGTGGCTCTTTTAGACGAGGAAGCTACAGTAAAAAGGTTCTTTAAAGAAAAAGACAGGGTCCGGCTCCAGCCTGAAAACAGACTGATGGAGCCCATTTTCGCATCCGACCTGAAAGTACTCGGCAAAGTGATTGGTCTGGTGCGTCGCATTCATTGATTTTTTAGCCGCTTGGCCTGTTATAGCGCAAAGCCAAATGATTCACCATAAAATTTGAAGGTGGATTTACTTTTTTATGAAAATATGCGTGGGCTGCTTCCCAGAATTAAGGATTTATTGATAAGCTGGCAGCACAGCTCAGCACCCTATAGCAGTTTGGATTTATTCTCTTATCCTATACCGGTTAATAGGGCGTCCAATTGATCCATACTGCATGCCAAGAATAATCTTGCCTGATTTCTCAAGAAAATCAAGATATCTCCTGGCGGTAACCCTGGCCAGGCCGACACCCTCGGCCACTTCCTCGGCAGATAAGGATTTACCCTCCTTTAAAAGATAAAGGTATACCTGCTTTAAGGTTAATTCGTTCAGACGTTTTGGGATATCTTCATCAAATTGCTGCCCCCTGCTCTTGGCAAGATTGTCGACTTCTGCCTGATTCATCTTGGTTTGGTGTTTAAACCGGTTGTGCAGGGTGGCATAGCAGCTTAAGGCCGACTTAATACGCGCAAATTTAAAAGGCTTGATTATATAATCTATCGCCCCGTAGCGAAAGACATTTTGGATCGTGGTGGCATCCTGGGCCGCGGTAACCACAATCACATCTGTGGGCAGGTCAAGGCGCCTGATCTCCTGGAGTGCTAAAACGCCATCTATATCCGGCAGGTAGATATCCAGAAGTACCAGGTCAGGTTTCTTGGCCTTTACTATTTCAACTGCCTCCCGTCCGGTGCGGGCCACCCCCGCCACCCTGAAGCCAGGTACGGCATCTACAAAACCACAGTTTACCTCAACAACCATCGGATCGTCTTCAACTATTAAAACGTCTATCTGGGACAATTATCCTTCCGCCTCTCAGTGTTCATCTTTAGGAATCATGATTTTAAATTCCGCCCCGCCTTCTTCTAAACTGTTAACTGATATTTTGCCGCCGGCTAATTCAACATACCTCTTTACCAGGTAAAGTCCTATGCCGCGGTTCATTGAGCCTTTGGTGGTAAAACCCTGGTTAAATATAGCTCCCCTCTGTTCTAAAGGGATACCTTCTCCCCAGTCACGAACCGTTATGATCAATTCATCAATATTATCGAAAATAGCAAAGTATATTTTTCTTCTATCTTGTTTTTCCTGGCGAACTGCGTCCAGCGCATTCTCGATTAGATTACCGATAATAGCCACCATATCACCGGTTTCCAGGCAAGGCGGCAATCCCAGCAAACTGGATTTACGGTCAATTATCAAATTGACCCTGAGTTCTTTCGCCCTGTCATATTTACCCAGGAGCAATCCGACTATACTGTGGTCAAATATACTTTTCGACAAACTCCTCGTAATCTCTTGCTGTTCCTCAGTAATATCAAAGATATAATCTAAAGCCTGCTGGCTTTTATCAAGCTGAATTAAGCCGGCTATGGTGTGGAGCTTATTCATGTATTCATGATTTTGAACGCGCAGGGCCTCAACAAAAGTTTTAACCCCTGTTAGTTCCTCAGCCAACCTGTTTGCTTCGGTTTTATCCTGAAAAGTTGCGACCGCTCCGATAATGTCACCTTCAAATCTTATCGGCACTCGGTTAGCCAGAACCACAGTATTATTTATAATCATTTCGCTGTTTAACTGCGCCTGCCCGGTACTCAGAACCTCCGGCATGTGTGTGCCCGGAATAACCTCTCCAATATAGCTTCCTATGATTTCATTCTCAGTTTTGCCGATTATTCGTACTGCCTCGCCATTGACTATGGTAATCCTGCTTTTTGAGTCAATGGCGAAAATGCCTTCGCTGATAGCTTGAAAGATCGACACCCGCTCTTCCAAAAGCCTGGCAATTTCTTCCGGCTCCATGTTGAACATGGCGCTTTTAATTTTCTTGGCCAGGTAAAAAGATCCCAGCAGGCCTATGATCATTCCAACACACAGCGAATAGTACAGCTGTATTTGGATGTATTTTAAGAGACTGGTTATAGTAGGTGTCAGCACGCCAACTATTACCACGCCTACCTGTCGGGAGCCCTCATCTACCTTTACAGGCACAAATGCGTGCAACGACGGGCCTAAAACTCCTTGCACCTTTGCAATGTATTCATTATTAGTCAGGGCAGGGCCTAAGTCGGCGTCGGAAAATTCTTTGCCAATCCTGTCTTCAACCGGATGCGAATAACGGGTGCCTTCCATGTCCACTACCACCACGTACTCAACACCTGTAGCCAGGCGGGTACGCTCCGCTATAGGCTGAATAATTACCTGGCCACCCTGATTTCCCACGTTTTTTTGAATGTCTTCAAACTGGGCGAGCGTCCTGGCTATGGCCATTGCTCTCATGCCCATTTCTTTTTCCAGGGAGTCCGACATTCTCTCAACTACTATAAAAACACCTATGAAAATAGAAAGAAAAACCGATCCAAAAGAAAGAACGGCTATCTTAGTACTTAAATTATAATATTTGGGATTGATATTAGGCATTTTTAAAGGCACTCTTTTTAGCTAGGTTTTTAGATACATAAGATACTCAATTATTTTTATACTAAATCACTAACGTTTTTAATGCAATGTTATATGAAAATAACAATGTTTCCTAGAAGTTTAGAAAACGCTGGCGATTCTCCATATCGTTAACAAAAGTTATAAAAGCTTCGATGGCATAACCGCCTATCCCCTGAGTATGCCTTACCTGGTAGAGATACCTGCTTAAATCAACTTCATCCAATTGTACTTTCTTAACTTTACCCAATTCTAAACATTCCTGAACCGCATATTTTGAAACTATGCTTACCCCAAGGTTTGCTTCAACTGCAGTTATCACCGCTCTGGTACTGCCCAACTCCATTGTGTGCGGTATTTTGTCCAGTAAAACACCTTTTTCCCCAAGTCTCTGCTCTAACGATCGTCTGGTCCCTGAGCCCTGTTCACGCAGGATCATTGATTCATTCTTTAAATCGTCAATAGTGATCGAGTCCAGTGCTGCCCAGGGGTGTGTAGGGGGTACAATTAATATTAATTGATCCATCAGCCACGGCTGACAATCAATCCCTTCACCTTCCAAGGTTGTCCCGGTGATGCCCAGATCAATTTCTCTGTCCCTGATCCAGCGGCAAACCTGCCCGCTGCCCGCAACCTTCAGCACTACTTGAATACCTGGATATTTTTCCTTAAATCCACCTATCAGAAGGGGAAGCAGATATTCACCTGGAATGGTGCTGGCGCCAATAACCAGATGTCCGGTTTTCAGCCCTTTGAGGTCATCCAACCCGGCTTTAATCCTGTGATAATGCCTGATCATCTGTTTAGCTTCCGGATATAAAAGACGGCCTGCCTCAGTAAGGATAACCTTTTTATCCCCGCGCTGAAACAAAGCTACCTGCAGGTCCTCCTCCAGTGCTTTAATCTGAAAACTGACGGCAGGTTGGCTCATGTACAGCTGACGGGCGGCCCTGGTAAAACTTTGCAGTTCAGCTACCCAGATGAATGCCTCCAACTGCTTGAAATTCATCAAGAACACCACCATTTAATGGTTCTAGAATGGTCTTCGCCATAAAAACTTCAAAACCTTCTGAAATTTTAACAATTTTCATTTTTTTAAGATGTAAGCACTTCACGAGCGGCTGCAATAACCGCCAATCTTACGTACTCTTTCGAAAGTCCTCCCTGCAGGTAAACTGTATAGGGAGGCCTTAAAGGACCATCGGCACTTAACTCCAATGAAGCACCCTGGACAAATGTTCCCGCCGCCATAACAACCGGTGCGCCGTATCCAGGCATCTCGTTCGCCTCAGGCCGGACATGCGAGTCTACCGGGGAAGACCCCTGCAGGCCGCGGCAAAAAGCCAGCATTTTTTCCGGTGTGCCCAGACCAATAGCCTGTACGATATCATGCCGCTGCGCGTTGTACCCGGGGGATACTTTATACCCCAGCCTTTCGAACAATCTAGCCGCGAAAACTGCTCCTTTAAGTGCTTCGGCCACAATATGCGGGGCGATAAACAACCCCTGAAAAAGCATTCTTTGGTGCTCACCGGAAGGACCGACTTCCGCGCCTATGCCTGGCGCGCTCCACCTGTTGGCAGCCATCTCAACATATTTAGCCTTCCCGGCCACATATCCACCGGTTGGCGCCAATCCCCCACCCGGATTTTTAATCAAAGAACCCGCCACAAGATCGGCGCCGGCCTCTACCGGTTCTTCCACTTCCACAAACTCACCGTAACAGTTATCTACAAAAATGACTGTTTCCGGTCTCAGGTTGCGTATGAACCCGATAATTTCCTTAATAGCGCCAATCCCCAGGGATGGATGCCAGCTGTACCCGCGCGAACGCTGCAGCATGATCATTTTGGTTTTGCCGCTCAGGGCTTGTCTAATCCCTTCGTAGTCTATATCGCCCCCGCTTAGTAATTCTACCTGCTTGTAAAGAACCCCAAGTTCTTTGAGTGAACCAGGGGAATTTCCACGGATTCCTATCATCTCTCCCAGAGTATCGTAAGGCACACCTTGAATAGACAGGATTTCGTCTCCTGGCCGCAGGACTCCGTAAAGACACAGCGCTATGGCATGGGTTCCCGACACAATCTGACTGCGCACGAGCGCAGCCTCGGACCGGAATACTTCAGCATATGTTTTCTCAAGCGCCTCCCTGCCCATGTCTCCATAGCCATAGCCGGTTGCTCCTTTGAGGTGATAGTCACTTACCCTTGTTTTTTGAAATGCCGCCAGAACTTTTTCATGATTTTGCATAGCCATGGCATCAATAGCGTGGTAAACTTCCTGGACCTCTTTCTCCACTTCTGCAGATAGTTTATCTAGGTCGATATTCATATATGTGCATGTATCCCCTTCATGATAGCATTATAAATTAAGGATCTGAGGTATTTAAATCAGGTCAATAGTCCCCTCTAAATCTTCTTTTTTTATTATCATCAGGTCATCCCGGCTGAGCTCGCAATTTTTCTGCAGGAGTCTTACAGCCTGCCTCCTGATGGCTCTTTCAATCAAATTGCGGACCAACCTGGCGTTGCCGCTATGCTCATGCCGTTTATGTTCCTTTTCAATCACAAAACGGAACTCTTCGCGGGTGCCGTTGGAAAGAAAATACTGCCTTTGCTGCAGCATTAGATCGGCAATCGCCAGCAATTCGTCATTGCTGTAGTCGGGGAAGGAAATATGTATTGGAAAACGTGATCGCAAACCCGGGTTTGTTTCTATAAACCAGTCCATTTCATCCTGGTAACCCGCCAGGATCATAATCAGATTATCTCTGTGATCCTCCATACCTTTTACTAATGCGTCTATGGCTTCCTTACCGAAATCTTTCTCGCCACCTCTGGCCAGAGAATAAGCCTCGTCAATAAAAAGGATGCCACCCAGCGCTTTTTTAACCTGGTCCCTGGTCTTCTGTGCTGTGTGTCCGATAAATTCCCCCACCAGATCGGCCCTTTCAACCTCTACCAGATGGCCTTTGGGGAGCACGCCAACTTCTTTAAAAAGCCTGCCTGATATTCTGGCAACGGTTGTTTTGCCGGTGCCTGGATTACCTTTGAAAATCATATGCAGGCCAAGTGGTTCAGAGGCAAGTTTCTCTTTCTGTCTCTTTTTTTGTATCTCCACGTAAGAGTAGATCTCTTCTATTAGCCCCTTTACACTCCGGAGACCCACCAGGGAATTTAACTCCGACAGTATATCCCTGGTATTTTTAAGAGAGTTTTGCTCATCCCCGCTGCGGGCAATTTTAAGATTAAGCTGTGCTGCCTGTGTTTTCCGCGATCCCGGCTCAGCCTTTATCCCTGAAGTTTTTGAATGATCCTGGCTGCTCCATATCTTAACTTTCATTGGCCGTTCTCACCCCGTCTCAGGCATCAATCATTACCATTATACGTATGACGTGAGGTTTTACGACCAAAAAAGTAAAGCCCCTCAATGGGAGGGGCTGTCCGGTAAATTTAGGAGCCCTTCGTTTCCGAAAAAACAGTGCTGACGGGTTTAAGTGGACTGACCGTGGAAATAGCATGTTTATAAACCATTAACTGCTTACCATCGCTTTCCAGAATCACTGTAAAGTTATCAAAACCTTTAACCATTCCTTTTAACTGAAAACCGTTAACAAGAAAAATGGTTACCGGAATACTTTCTTTTCTGACCTGGTTTAAAAATGCGTCCTGTAAATTAATCTGAGGTTTTGTCATAACTAGGACTCCCTCCGTTGGAATGTTTTTCTTTTTAATTTCTACAAACCTTTTGATACTCCTTCTACCTTTCTGGTAATTTCTTGAACAATAAATTCCTGTCCACCACACTGATCAACAGAAAACCACTTTATCCTGTCATCCCTCCGGAACCAGGTCATTTGCCTTTTGGCAAACCTTCTGGTATTTCTTTTTAAAATATCAACCGCCTGAGTGAGACTCATCTCTCCGGTCAAATGCGCCGCGATTTCCTTATAGCCAAGACCGCGCATGGAACTTAGTTCCGTTGAAAAACCCATGTTTATAAGCTTCTTAACTTCTTCTACCAGACCGGCTGCCAGCATCAGATCAACCCGCTGCTCTATTCTTCTATATAAAGACTCCCTGTCCATGGTCAAACCAAACATCAGCAGGTTATAAGACTGTCGACCCGGTTGGTCGAGCGTATGGTAACTGGAAATAGGCCTGCCGGTATGCTGGTGTACTTCCAGTGCCCGGATAACTCTTCTCACATCCCTGGGATGCAGCTTCGCAGCCGCCAGGGGGTCAACTTCCGACAGCCGTTTGTGGAGAGACTCGGGGCCGTTTTCCAGCGCCTCGTTTTGTAGTGCCTTGCGGTATGATTCATTCCCTTCGGTGTCGCTAAAATCATAATCATCAATAACGGCTCTAAGGTACAACCCGGTACCGCCAACCAAAAAAGGTATTTTGTCTCTACTCATTATATCTTTAATTATACACCTGGCCTGCTGCTGAAATAAAGCAACATTGTATTCCTGGTCAGGTTCAACAATATCGATGAGATGATGCGGTATACCGCCCATCTGGGAAATGGTCGGTTTTGCCGTTCCAATGTCCATACCCCGGTAAACCAGCATGGAGTCGGCGGAAACAATTTCCCCGCCCACATGCGCGGCTGCCTGCACCCCTATATCACTTTTACCTGTGGCGGTAGGTCCGGTAATGACCACCAGCGGCTGATCCCTTTGCATCGTTCCTTTCAATACGACACCCCTTGCCGTTCTCGTACTCCATAGGCGACAGGCGCGTAATTCCCCCCAACAATGCATTTAAAACCCAGACGTGCGAATTCAGCACTGCCGCGCCTTTCTTTCATAACCACTCTCTTAGCCGCCGCGCGCAGCGCTAATTCAACCGTTTCAGCATCCAGCGGCGCCGGATTAGCCAGCAGGCGGGCGGAGTTCATCGCGGGTGATTTGTGCCTGGGAGCACGGAACATCGGGTCAAAATATATAATATCGTAGCTGCGCTGGTCCAGTCCAGCCAGATATTTCCTGTAATCAGTATTAATTACTTTAATCCGCCGCATAGCCGGGGCCATATCTACATCTTCAGGGTACGCCAGAAGACCTGTTCTTACAAGCGCAGAGATTACAGGAGATGATTCCAGGCCTGTCACCATGCCGCCCGGGCCGGAGATATAGCTGGCCACAATGGCGTCAGCCCCTGGTCCCATGGTGCAATCCAATACAGAGTCCCCAGGTGCAAGGGACCTAGCCTTAATCATTTGGTCAGCCTTCCCATTTTTAAGCTCCTTTATACGCAGCCTGGCCAGCCCGGGATGGAAAAAAAACTCCTGCTCTCCGGATACATATGATGTTCTTTTGGCTGACACAACTATCAAACCGTCAGCGTCGAATTTTTCCATCAGGTCCCGTGCAGACAAATCGTCTCTCTCTGCGAATGGCACTTTAAACACTGACGCAAGCTGTTTGGCCGTCTCAGTCTGAACGTATGTCGCACGGTGCGAGGTGGTGACAATAAAATTTGAGTTTGATTTAATCTTACCGGAAAAAGCTTCTGCCAAGTTTTCAAGCTCCAGTTTTTTTGCAGTCCGGATTCATCCGGACACTACATTTTTAGTCGTAGGCCGTCAGAAATCAGATGAATTATTTTCATAAAGGCCTAAGAGTAATGCCCTAATCCCACGTCCCACTTCTCACGTCAGTAAGCTAAAGTTACCGTTTAAATCTCTTCTCCAGATCCTCATATGACAGGGTAATGATGGTTGGCCTGCCGTGCGGACAGGTGAAGGGATTCTCTGTCCTGGCCAACCTGTCCAGCAGCGCCTCCATTGATGACTGCGTCAGCCTTTCTCCAGCCTTCACCGCATTTCTGCAGGCAATAGCTGAGGCAAGGTGATTGAAGAACTCTATCCGCGAAGCTCCCGGCCCTCTCTCCCGGAAATAATCCAGCATATCTAGCAGAAATTCTTTGGCCTGGCTCTCAGGAAAATGCGGTGGGACACCTCTTAAAAGAAAGGTATTCCCTCCAAAATGCTCTATTAAAAAGCCAGCCTCATTAAACCAGATAATCCTCTCACTTAAGATTGCCACTTCCCGGTAATCCAATTCCAGGGTTACCGGAAGCAGGAGACATTGAACGGGCTTTTCCATTTCATTTGCAAGGCATTCCTCATAGAGAACTCTCTCGTGGGCGGCATGCTGGTCAATCAGATAAAGGCCGTCATCCCCCCCGGCCAGGATAAAAGTTGGCTTAAGCCAGGCCAGGACATTTAAAACAGGTAATTTATTTTGAGTGCTGACGCAGTCATTTTTTTCTTGCGCCGCATCGTTTGGCAATTCAATAGACTCTAAATGGTTAACCATTGGCTGTGATTCTTCTTTTAAACTTACATTTAGTTCTTCTTTCTTTAGGTCAAATTCCACTTTGACCTGTTGCTCATACTCATTGTTCCTGTTTTCCTTGCGTCCACTGGCCGCGGTCTGATAAATATTTAATGATGGGATGGTCGTTCTAATACGCAGAGCGTCTTTAAGCGAACGGGTGACCAGTGCGACAACTTCCCCCTCTTCTAAAAGCCGCACCTCTAGTTTAGCCGGGTGAACATTCACATCAAGCAACTCCGGCGCAACCGTCAGTTCCAAAACGGCCACAGGACTTCGCCCACGGGGCAGCAAGGTACGGTAGGCCTCTTCAACAGCGCCTTTTACCGCCGCACACTGCACATACCTCCCGTTGATTATAGTGGTTATATAGTTGCGGCTGCTGCGGCTTAAGGCAGGCTTTGCGGTAAAGCCTTTTACTCTCGTTCCGCTTACGGCGGCATCCACCGGGATCATTTCCCTGGCCTGTTGAGCTCCGTAAACTGATACTAAAGTATCCAGCAAACTCCCCGCACCGGTTGAATAAAATACTCTTCTGCCATTAGTTCTCAACTCAAAACTTACATCTGGCCTGGTCAGAGCCAGGCGTGAAATTGTTTCACCACAAAGTGAGCCCTCAAATGAGGGGCTTTTCATTGTTTTTTTTCTCACCGGTGTGTTGAAAAACAAGTCTTTTACCACTACTGTCGAGCCAGGTGGGCAACCCGCAGGAACTACAGCAACCAGCGCACCGCCTTCTACCTCCGCCCTGGTACCGTTTATAGCCTGAGGTAGTCTTGTTGTGAAAAACATCCTTGATATCGCGGATATGCTGGGAATGGCTTCACCCCTGAAGCCCAGCGTACCGATCCGGCTTAAGTCAGACACTGAACGGATCTTACTGGTGGCATGCCTCTCAAAAGCCAGCAGCAGGTCTTCCTCGCTCATACCGCACCCATCATCCACCACAGTTATAGACAACAGGCCGCCTTCCTCAAGATCGACAATGATCCTGCCCGCACCGGCATCAAGTGAATTTTCGACAAGTTCCTTTACCACCGAAACAGGACGCTCAACAACCTCTCCGGCAGCAATCTTGTTAATGGTTAGTTCGTCCAGTAGAATTATGTTAGCCAATACTGTACCTCATCGGCCTTCCGTAAGCCATTCCTTGGAGCTTCCGCAATCATAGCCGTAAAATATATCGGAATATTTATCCTGCAGGTAAACATAACGGTACTGTGCAGATCTTTTTGACTGCTCATATATGTTGGCCGCCTCATTCCGGCACTTTGCGCAAGCCGTGGGCGGTATGGATATACAAAGAGCGCTCCCCGCCCTGCCATAGCCATGATTTGCTTCAGAATCAATAATTATGTAACCGGGGCACTCATCGCAAAGCCTTAGCTTTTCAAGCTGGTTTTCTTCAATATGATCCGTATCGTAAAATATGTGTTTTTTCCTCTGGTAGTAGTTGCCGTTAATATTCCTGGGATCGATTGAAACATCGTCCCGTGTCTCCCAACGCTGCCTGAGCTCCTGCACTATTAGGCGCACCTGCTCCTTGTGTTCGGGTGTTTCTTTGAAGCGTCCTGGCCAGTAGTCAGGTTCCTTTACACCGGAGTAATCTAGACCGGCCAATGCTAAAATAATGGACATATTAACATACGGCAGGGCTGTTTCGATAGCGTACCCTCCCTCAAGAACAGCCAGGTCCGGACGCAGCTTCTCAGTCAGTCTGGCGTATCCTTGGGCGGTAATCAGCATGCTTCCCAGCGGGTCGGAGTAATGATTGTCCTGCCCAGCGGAGTTTACAATAAATTCCGGTTTGAAATCACTTAGTACCGGCAGGATCAGATTATCCACCACGTAAAGCAGGCTCTCATCGGTGGTACCCGGCGGCAGTGGGATATTAATGGTACGGGCATTGGCCCTGGGGCCTCCCAGCTCGTAAGTAAAGCCCGTGCCAGGATATAAAGTCCTGCCATCCTGGTGAAAAGAAATAAACAGAACATCGGGGTCGTGCCAGAATATATCCTGGGTGCCGTCGCCGTGGTGAACATCTGTGTCTATAATTGCTATGCGTTGAAGTTTGCAACGCGAACGCAGGTATTCTACCATGATCGCTTCATTA
Organism: uncultured Pelotomaculum sp.; assembly: GCA_964543575.1. Taxonomy (GTDB): domain Bacteria; phylum Bacillota; class Desulfotomaculia; order Desulfotomaculales; family Pelotomaculaceae; genus Pelotomaculum_B. Next base: position 1,133 of record CAZIYV010000061.1, on the reverse strand, counting down.
TTTATATTGCAGAAACCACGGTTGCCGTGGACAACCCGCATGGAGTGGTGACCCGGTGGTCTTACCAGGGCAAAACCGTTATTAATCTCGCCCTGAACTATCTTGTCCGCCAGCAGGATTGCCGCACCTGCTGCAATCTGGTGAGCTTCTGTGATTTGGTCTTCAACCCTGGGCACACAGAAATGAACTCTGGCTATATCATGAATTGTGGCCAGGGACGGTGTGTATTCCGCAATCTGAGGCAAATCCATAATTCCTTCTTCAAAGATCTGATCCCTGGTATAGAGCAGACGTTCTTCTCTTTCCGGGTGAGTCGGTGATATAGCCCAGTCAAATGCTGGAAAGAAAATCAACCCGGTCTTTTTTTGCAGAAGCTTCTTCATTAATAATCACCCCCAAACCCGACTCTGCCGATGATGCCCCTGGGTGTTTGTACCGTTACATCGAACAACCTGCCGCTGGTATGCCAATCCCTGATCATGTTGAAGACCTCCTGGCTGGCAATCTCTATTTCATCCGGAGCTACTTCCAGACCGTATTTTGCAGCCCTCCTAATCAAGCTCTCCTTGGCCAGAGCCAGCGCCTTCTGTTCGTTAAAATTTTTATCTTTTATTTTTTCCTGCTGTCCTTCTTCCTGAATGATGTAATAGCCCTGTTCCGTATCAGCCCGCAGGCTGACCTGCATCGTTGGCCTGGCCACCGCCGCCCCGATAGCGTTTGCCACTGCGGCGTATTGTGGGATATAGGGGGAACAACCAAGTTTGTCGGCTATCCTGTTTATAAAACCGGCAGCGCCGCCGCCCACGCCGACTACAATGCCGGGCCTCACCCTGTGTTTCTGCAAAACCTCCCACACCCTGTAAGCAGGCTCTTGTTCCCACTCCCAAAACATTTTCTCAATTTCGGCAGAAATGATTTCAACAACTTGTTCTATTACTCTAGCGGCGATAACTTTGTTATCCTGGCCCAGGGCGTTTCCTAAAATACTCATAGCCTCTGCTGCCTTGTCCTTATCTCCCAGTGTTGTCAGATCCAGAACCCGCAGGGCGTCAGTTGGTGTTGGCACGGGTCCGCCCAGGCAGTAGGCATGCCCCAGTCTCTCAGGGTGTATTTTTATCGTATTTCCATTTAGC
>CAZIYV010000060.1:8903-18464 GCA_964543575.1 uncultured Pelotomaculum sp. | reverse complement strand
AAGCCCGGTACGGTTTCATCCCTTTCGCTCCTGCGCCCAACTTTTTTGTACATTTCAGAGTCGCTCAAGTCGCCTTTGCTGACTTTAATAATTGTGTTTCGAATGTTGGTCAGCCGGACGCTCAACTCATTAGTCGCGTGTTTAAGATCATTCCAGATGCCGTTATAATCCTTCTCTACCTTTTTACTGAGATCGTTCACGGCATATTGCCGTAGTATGACCATAAGGTCGTTCACCGGTTCTGTCACGGCTTCCATCAGGCCGTTCATGCCGCTTACCAGTTCACTCCAGTCGCCGGTAAAGGCTGCCGCGTTGCCGCGGGTATCCAACCGGCCTTCCCTGACCGCAAGGATCAGACTGTCAACCTCTTTTAACAGGCCGTTTACGGCATCTATACAGCCGTTCACGTTATTCTTGATCTCGTTGAAATCACCGTTGTAGGTTTCAGTTATTTTAGGCGGAATGTCTCCCTTGGAAATCCGGTCAATGTACTCAGCCGCCACGTTGAGTGGTCCTATTACAGCATCCAGGGTGCTGTTGACTCCCTCAACAACTTTGCGGAAGTCGCCTTCGTGCCTGTTAACGTCCGCCCTGGTGTCCAGCTTGCCTTCCACCGCGGCCTTCGCCAGCATGTCCGCATCGGTCACCAGGTTTTGGATAGCCTCCATCGCTTTTACAAAAGCGGGTATTAAATGGTCGTTTTCACTTCTTTGCCCGACCTTCTTTAATCCAGCCAGGTCAACCAGGCTGCCCTTACTGATATTGTCTAAAATCTCCTGGATCCTGGCCAATTGCCTGTGTACCGAGTTAGTACTGTTCTTGAGGTCATCCCAGGTGCCTGCATACTCGCTGACCATACTCTGGCTGCAATCGTTTACCGCCAGCCGGCCGGAGACTGCCATCAGCTCATTAATCGGAGTGGCTACCGCATCTATTAAACCGTTCATGCCGCCGACCAGTTTGCCCCAGTCGCCGGTATAGGCCGCCGCGTTGCCACGAACATCCAACCTGCCCTCCTCCACGGCATTGATCAGGCTTTCCACCTCTTTAAGCAGACCATTTATAGCGTCTATGCAGCCGTTCACGTTATTCTTGATCTCATTAAAGTCGCCGTTGTAGGTGTCGGTGATTTTCGGCGGAATATCGCCCTTACTGATCCGGTCTATATATTCGGCCGCTACGTTTAAAGGCCCAACGACAGCGTCAAGAGTATTGTTAAATCCCTGAATGATGCCCTGGAACTCGGAATCTACTTTGTTGATATCGCCCCGGGCGTCTAATTTGCCTGCTCTGGCTTCCTCAACCAGCCGGCTGCACTCTGTCACCAGATTATTGATGCTGCCGGTGATGCTTTGTTTTAAGAAGAATCCCACTGAGAGCGCCAATACGCATCCCAAAATTATGGCTACAGCCAAGATTATTGGGGACGGCGCTAAATAGACCGTCAGGCTGGCCACTATAATAATAGCGATAACCGCAAAGAATGCTGTCACTACTTTTGTACCAAGTTTCGCGTTGTTATTCATATAGGTAGGTTAACCTTTCGTTCTTTTACAAAAAAAGTTTTCTTCACATTCCCCAGTACATTAAAGGCCAACGTCAAATATAGATGGTTTACTTCTTCTATCTCCTTACCGATCCTCCCCCTTGTTAAAGTCGAACAACAGCTGGTTGGCGTTGAGCAGGATCTTCACCTGGTCGCCGACCTTGCCCATACCCTGGATGAAACGGCTGCTCTCACCCATATTGACCCTGGGAGGAGGCTCTATACCACTCTTTGGTATGTCTAAAACCTCGGACACCCGGTCCACGATCAGCCCCACTGACTGCTCGTCAATATTGATTACGATAATGCAGGTGCGGTCATCGTAAGGCCTTTCTACCAAAGCGAAACGCAGGCGCACGTCCATGACCGGGATTACTTTGCCCCGCAGGTTGATTACACCCTTGATGTAGTGGGGCAAATCCGGTACTTCGGTTATATTTTGAATGCCAATGATCTCCGTGACGTGCCGGATCTCAATACCGAATTCTTCCTTGTTTAGTACAAAAGTTAGAAATTTGTCTTCCTGTGTATCTTCACCCTCCTCATCGTCTTCTTCTAACAGGTTCGCGTCCAGCCTCTCTTTTAAGCTCATTTATCTCTCACCTCCGTTATAAAGATCTGGGAATACAGAATTCAGGAGTCAGAATACAGAATAGAACCTTTTCTTTTTAATTGACCACTCCTTCAACGTAATTTATAATCGCCTATTTCTCCTGGAGCTGTGCGTCCCGAGACTTTTTTTCAATATTCAGCTTTGTATAGTCTTACTAAAATCTGGCAAACTTCTTTCAAATATTTGAGCTCTTTTACAAGGTTAGAATATTCAATAATCATCTTCTTTTGCTCAAACAGCTCGTTTTCCACTTTTCCCAAAATTTTGAGAAGTCGTTCCTTTTCCACGGGTTTTTCTAAAAAAGCGTACGCCCTGTAATTTACTGCGGCTATTGCCGTTTCTGTTTCCGCAAAGCCGGTGACCATTACCACCACCGCCTTAGGGTTTTTGGAAAGCACTTTTTTCAGAACATCTATCCCGCTTAAACGGGGCATTTTCATATCAGTGATAACCATGTCATATTGTTTTTGTTGATATGATTCCAGCGCTTTTTCCGGGACAGTGAACATCTCATACTGATGTCCCGCAGGTATCAAAATGGTTACCAAATCATCCAAACAATCTATATCATCATCAACCAGTAAAATATTCATAACCGCTCCCCTTTTTCCACACGGTTTTGCATGTAAAAGCTAAGGCTTTTAATAACAGGTTTATATCCGCAAAAATAATGCCACCAGCTTTTTCCATTTACTGGCGGCATTTATCCTTTAAAATTGCGCCCTGCCATATTTGTTTATAAAAAAATTATCATAATGATAATTTACATAATTATCATTATGATAATACACTTACCGATCATTTGACTTCGATCTCTAACCCGGGATTATATTAAATCTATTAATTTTCCTGTATAAGGTGGCCTGGCCGATACCAAGAACGGCTGCCGCTTCCGGGATGCTGCCCTGACAATATTTCAGAGCCGCTATAATAGCCGCTTTTTCATATTCGATCATGCTGGGGGGAGGCAGAGTGCTCTCTTTTCCTTGACTTATTTCATTCTCAAATTCTGTGTTTTTGCTTTGCCTCAGGTGCGCAGGCAGGTGACCGGGTAAGATAGTCCCTCCTTCGGCAAGTGCCACGGCTTGTTTAACCGCGTGAGAAAGTTCCCGGACATTCCCCGGCCAGGAGTATTCCATAAAAATCTGAATAACTTCCGTGGATAAGGCTGGCATCTTATCCGGTTCAGACGCTCGCCGGAGAAAATAATAAGCCAGAGCCAAAATATCTTCCCTGCGGCTGCGCAGCGGCGGCATTTGTAAGCATACCGCACCCAAACGATAATAAAGGTCCTCACGAAAAATCTTCTTTTTAACTGCTTTTACCAGATCTACATTGGTTGCCGCCAGTACTCTTACATCAACGGTAACAAAATGCTCGCTGCCCACCCGTTGAAACTCACCAGTTTCTAAAATTCTTAAAAACTTGGCCTGGAGGCTTAAAGAGGCTTCTCCAGCCTCATCGAGAAAAATTGTTCCCTTATCCGCCAGTTCAAAACAACCCCGGCGCTGCCGGTCCGCTCCGGTAAAAGCCCCTTTTTCATGTCCAAAAAGCTCACTCTCCACTAAACTTTCAGTGAGAGCCCCGCAGTTAACCGGGAAAAATCTCTCGTTTGCTCTCTTGGAGGCAACGTGAATAAACCGTGCTACTAGTTCTTTCCCTGTGCCAGTCTCACCAGAGATTAGAACATTCAGATCCTTGTTGGATATTTTATAAGCAGTTAACAATAATTCCTGTATTTCCTTGCTTTCACAGCCAATAAAACCTATTCTCTCAGCTATTGAAACTATTTTTTCAGGCAAATAACCACTATCACTGCACGATTCACCTACAGCCCTGGTCAAAAGGTTTTTAATCTCAACAGGACTAAACGGTTTTTCTATAAAATCATAGGCGCCGCTTTTTATCGCATTTACGGCTAGTGAAATGCTGCCATATCCTGTCATAACAATTACCTGACAGTGGGGTTGTAAATGTTTGATCTTTCTCAGAAGCTCCAGGTCATTCGAATCAGGCAAAATGACATCAAGTAAAACAGCTTGGAAATTATTTGAGTTAATTCTTTCAAGCGCTTCCTTACCGCTAATTGCCGTATCTAATTGGTTCCCCTCCAGGGCACGCAAAAGTAATCTTTGGATTTTAATATTATCTTCGACTATTAATATGCGGGTCATATTTAGCTCCCTATACTCCGCAATTTACAACCAGCCATAAAAATGGATTTAATAATTTCTTTACACTCCCTAAGTGATTCCAGGTTCTCACACATTATTTCCCCGTCGTCGTCCTGCAGCATTCTCATGTTTCCTTCTACAACCATTATAAGATTGTTCAAATTATGAACTTTTTGCCTGATTAAATTGCCTGTTTCAACAACCTCTTTCATGCAAGCATCATCCATGAAACCGAATCTCACCTCTCTTATCTTAAATCATTAACAGGCTCCAGCAAATTCTCCAATTTTTGCAGCAGATCATTCTCAGTAAAGGGCTTATGTAAAAATTGACTTTTTGCTAGCAGCGGATCCTCCAAATCGCTAAACAGATAGCCGCTGATAAGCAGCACCTTTATAGACGGGTTAATTTCTTTCATAAGCAGTAAGGCATCTTTGCCAGAAAGCCTGGGCATGGTCATGTCAAGAACAACCAGGTCAATATTTTTCCATTCCTTGCGGTAAAGATCAACGGCTTCCTGCCCGTCACCGGCTATTATTGCTTCAAAACCATTCTTTAAAAGCATCCTTTTGATGAAGTTTTTTACTATTCTATTGTCTTCCACGACAAGAACAGTTTTATTGCCGGATACCAGCGCTTTTCTGTCAGGAACACCGCTCCGCCAATCCGGCGCCGCGCTAAAAACTGCTCTTGGTAAATGAACAGTAAAGATTGTTCCGTTATCAACCTCACTATGACATTCAATCCATCCCTCCAGCTGTTTAACGATGCCGTAGACCATTGCTAAACCGAGACCGGTGCCATGGCCTGTTTTCTTGGTTGTAAAGAATGGTTCAAATATCTGCTCTTGAATTTCAAGCGGCATGCCGCAGCCAGTGTCAATTACTGATACCTTAATAAAATCACCAGACCGGACGTAGGATGGCTGGTTTCTTAAACAATCTTCACTAATAGTTGCATTTTCAGTTTTAATGGTAATAGTTCCACCCTCCGCCATGGCATCCTGGGCATTCAAGCAGAGGTTAATCAGGATCTGGATGATCCGGGTTTTATCAGCCGCGGCCAGCCATAAATTTTCATCCAGGCTGGTTTTTATAGCAATGCGGGGATCTATGGTGCGTTTAATAATTTTATACGCTTCAAGAATATTGTCATTAATATTTACAACTGCTGATTTCATCAGGGACTTACGTGAAAAACCAAGTAGCTTTTCTACAATATCCGCAGCCATGAGAGCAGAATCTTTAACCTCTTTTAGGGCCTCAAAATGTTCACAATCAGGTGAAATATTGGTTAAGATCGATGAAACGTTGCCAAGGATCCCAGTTAATATGTTGTTGAAGTCGTGGGCAATCCCGCCGGCCAGGCGCCCGACAGCCTCCATTTTCTGTGCCTGCAGCAGTTGGGCTTCAACAGTCCGCAGTTCTGAAACGTCGTGCCCGACCACCAGAAACGACTGCTCTCCGTTTATTAAGCTTTTGAGAATATTAGCTTTCCATTTCACAAGAATTTCCCGGTTGTCTTCGCTGAGAACAAAATTTTCACCTGTGGCAAAACCTTTTTCCTTGAGCTCTTCGATTATGCCAGTCAATTTTGCGTGTTCTCTTTTGGGAATCAGGGTGTCAAGCCAGTATTTCCCCACAATTTCTTTTTCCAGGAAGCCGGTAAGCTGCTCCCCAAAATGGTTAAATCTTAATATTTTACCGTTGCCGTCAGCAACTACGATTATCACGCCGGCTGTTTGCAATATCTGCTCTAAAAATTCATTGCGCAGCGCCAGTTCAGTTTCAATCATGTGGTTTTTAGTAATATCCCTGATGGACTCAACCGCTCCAACTATACTCCCGTCAACATCTAAAAGGGGTGAAGCCTTTCCCCACATATAGGCGCCCCTGCCCTGATATAAGGAAGGAGCAAATTCCTCAGCAAAAAGCGTATTTTTCTCTTTTTGATAGTGAAGTTTATATTGATATTCGTTGCTTTTATTGTCCTCAAAAACATGATCGATTAAAATCGGCCTTGGTTCCCCATAAAACGGTATGGCGTAAGAATAATCCCCTTTGCCAATAATGTCTTCCTTGCGTACCCCGGTCATATCTTCAATGGCCCTGTTCCAGGCGATAACCATTCGGTCCTGGTCAACCACAAAGGTGGCATCCGGCAGAAATTCTATTATTGACAAAAGCTTTTGCCTGGTATTCAGCAATTCTTCCTGTGCCGCTTTTTCACCGGTAATATCTACAAAAGATGCCACGGTCTTTTTTGTTCCAGGGATTATTGCCACTTTTATAAGTAAAATCTTACTATTGCCTGATCTGTCAACAGCCCGGACCTCATAGCTGTTGGGAACCAGATCAGGCCTGCTTTTCCGCAGCTCGTGATATTTTTTTACTTTAAACAAATCATCCTTATTAATAAAATCAAATATGCTTTTTTTGTACTCTATTTCCGCCATGGAAAACCCTGATATTTTTTCAAACTCTCTGTTAGCCAGGGTTATTATAGAGCTTTCCTCAATGACTATTGTTGGAGTTTTTGTAACATAAAATAATGACCTGTAAAATTCATCTGATTGCTTATAGCGTTTTTCGAAACGAAAACTCTTTTTCATAGAATCTCTCTCTCTAAAGTAGAATTGATTTGTATGCCCAAAAAATTGGTGACATAAAATAATTCGTACTAAACTTACAAATATTTAGTAATTTTTTTAATAATTTTTATATTAAAGTTCTGTTTAATTACATGCATTTAATATTAATAGCATTATTTTACATTCAATCCTTTATTAAACCAGCAAAAAAAATAACCTGAAAAAAGGTTATTTTTTCTTTTAATAATGCCTATATCTTTTTAGCAAATGTTATCAAACAGTCCCAGGAATTTTGACACCAGACCGGGATCAAACTGAACCCCGGCAAATTTTTTAAGCTCTGCTACTGCAATGTCGTGGGACATGGCCTTACGGTAGGGGCGGTCGCTGCTCATGGCGTCGTAGGCGTCGGCAATGGCCAGGATCCGGCACTCCAGTGGTATTTCTTCCCCTTTGAGACCCATCGGATAACCACTGCCGTTCCACCATTCATGGTGCTTTAAGATCCAGTCCGCAATGGGCGCAAGATCCGGCGCTGACTGGGCGATGCGGTGACCGATCTCACTGTGCCGCTGCATCTCGGCTGTTTCCTCAGTGGTCAGGGCGCCCGGCTTGAATAAAATACTGTCCCGCACCCCCACCTTGCCGATATCGTGGAATTTGGCCAGCAAGTTCAGATCTGAGATACTTCTCATCGGTATACCGACAGCCCTGGCCAGTCCCGTCACATGATCCTGCAGCCTGAGGGCGTGGCCCTCGGTAATAAAGTCCCTCGCCTCCAGTGCTTTCATCAGGGTCTTGACAATGGCGCTCCTGGCGCTCTGGCTGCGGTGCAGTTTCTCCCGGTACATGTTGTTGTCGGCCTCTTTGAAAAGGTCGCTGACACTTGCCGTTTCTTTGCTGCCTACGGCAAACCCAATGGATATGTTTAAAGGGATTTCAGGTTCCGCCAGGTTGTATTTTTCAATGGCTTCCTTGATCCTGCCGCAGGCTTCCTCCACGGTTTTTTCGTTGCTGTGGGTGAGCAGCACCGCGTATTCGTCACCACCGATGCGGGCTACGATATCCCCCTTGCGGAAGACACTCCCGATAACATTGGCGGCAGCCACCAGGATCGAATCCCCGGCATTATGTCCCAGGGTGTCGTTGATAAACTTCAGCCCGTCCAAGTCGCAAATTATAATGCCAATCGGATCAAAGCGCCCGTCTGAGGCACGCTGTACCCCCTCTTCAAAAAAGGTGCGGTTATACAGCCCGGTCAGGTAATCATGCAAACTGAGGTATTTCAGCTGCTCCTCTACATTCTTTCTTATGGTGATGTCCCGGATCGATTCTATCGAGCCCGCCACATTGCCGTGACTGTCGAGCAGCGGTGAGGCTTTGCCCCATAAATAGCCTCCCTCACCCCCGTATAAGCCCTGTATATAGACCTCCGCATATATGGTGGCGCCCCGCCGGTCAGTAAATTCGTATTTTTGCTCTGTATCCCTGTCTTCCGCAAAAACCAGATCGATCAACAGCGGCCTGGGCTCCCCGTAAAAAGGAACCGCGTAAGCGTAATCGCCTTTGCCGAGAATGTCTTCTTTACGCAGCCCTGACATTTCTTCCATGGCCCTGTTCCACGCAATCACAATACCACCGCGGTCGATCACAAAGGTGGCGTCAGGCAGGAAATCTATGATGTCCAGGAGCTGCTGGTTTGCGGCACGCAGCTTTTCCTGAGCCAACATGCGCTCGGAGATATCACTGCAAAAAACCGTTAACCCGATAATCTCTCCTGTTTCAGTGACGATGGGGCTGTAAGTGTCCTCCCATATTTTACGTCCCAGTTCTTCATCGCCGTACTCCTCAACTTGCGAGAAGTGCTCCCCTGACAGCGCCCGGTCAAAATTAATCGTAGACTTCTCCCTGTCCTCAGGGTAAGCAATATATTTAAGCATACTCTGGCCAAGCTCTATCACCGCGCCCCAAATGTTTTTCATGGTTTCATAATGCGCCTTGTTAAAGGAAATGTATTGGTAGTTTTGATCGAGAGAAAAACTAATGATATTTTGGGGGCTTTCAATAATTGATCTCCTGAGAGCTTCAGACTGCCTGATTTTTTCTTCCGCTTTCTTGCGCTCGGTGATGTCGATGATCACTCCCACTAATCCAGCCAATGTGCCATCCGGGTTGGCATAAGTGGCCTTGTTGTAAATAACATCACGCCTGGTACCGTCAGCAAACAACATTGAAGTTTCATAGACCTGAACACCCGGCTCACGAAGCAGAGCCGCATCCATCTCATGATACTTATCAGCCAGGTCTTTAGGACTCAGGTCGTAGACTGACTTACCGATCATATTGTCTTTTGTCAAACCAAGTGCGGTTAGAAAAGCCCTGTTGCAGCCTTGATATAGGCCTTTTACGTCTTTATAGAAAATGGGGTTTGGAATATTATCGATCAACCTCTGAAGGAAGAGCGCCTGCTCTTTAAGCTCATTTTCTGCCTGCACGCGCACTGTGATATCTTCACAAGTCATTAACTGCTCGCCTGTTTCCAGCTCAACGGGCACAAAGCTTACGATCCTCTGGGTACCGTCCCGGCCAGTAACGGTGTAAGTTCTCGTCCTTTTCGCACAAGTCCGGATTCCTTTTT
>CAZIYV010000060.1:0-8893 GCA_964543575.1 uncultured Pelotomaculum sp. | reverse complement strand
ATCACTTCATGCCTGTAAGTTGGATCCGGGTATGCCTTTTGAAACCACTGTCTGCCATTTGGAATTTCAGCCTGGTCGTAACCAAACAATTCTATAAATTTAGGGTTTATGTACACGAAACTGCCGTCCCGATCGATCAAAACCATGCCAAATGGAGCTTCCCTGGCTAGGATTTCGAATTTTCTCCTTTCGTTGTTGAGAGCGGCTTCGGCCTCCTTGCGTTCGGTAATATCATGGATCGATTCGATAGCCCCGACCAGTTCTCCATCTTTATTGTAGATTCCAGACATCTTGCCCCACAGGTAGGCGCCCTTGCCTCCGTAAACCTTAGGCACAAAAGTCTCTGTATATAAGGAGTCTCCTTCTCTCTTAACAAAACTGTATTGGTCCTGAGCCGCCCTGTCTTCCTCAAAAAAAAGGTCAATCATAATGGGCTTGGCTTCGCCGTAAAAGGGGACCGCATAAGCATAGTCGCCCCTGCCGATGATTTCTTCCTTGGGCACACCGGTCATTTCTACCATGCCCTGGTTCCAGGCGATAACCTTTTTATCTCTGTCGATGACAAAGGTGGCGTCAGGCAGAGATTCAATTATGTCCAGAAGCTGTTGGTGGGCGTCCTGAAACTTTTCTTCCGCCGCTTTAAGTTCTGTGATGTCGTCAAAGATGACATAAACCCGATAGGGCTTTTCTTCCCCTGGCCTGAACTGCGGCACGGCACTGATCACTTTAATCCACCTGCACTCACCGATCTCCGGGCTGGGTACTCCCATCACCACATTGCGCACTTCTTTCCCCGTCTTAAAAGCAACCATGGACGGGTGTTCTTCCGCCGGGAAATCGGAGCCGTCTTCACGGACTGTCCGCCACAAGGGCCCTTTAGAGGTATGAGCTTTCATAAGCTCATAGCTTGCCCCCAGGATTCTTTCCGCGGCCGGGTTGTCGGAGGTTATCTCGCCTGCGCCATTCTGGAAAACCACACCCTGCGCCATGGTTTCAAAAAGAATCCGGTGTTTCTCTTCAGACTGCTTGAGGTTTTCCTCCGTCCACTTGCGCTGGATGGCAATCGCGTACAGGCTTGACAGTCTCCTGACGATTTCGAGATCCATGTCGCTATAGTCCCGGGAAGAGTTGGCCAGAGCGACCTGTCCTACAAGTTTTTCACCAACCATAGCCGGAACAGAAAGAAAACGGTTGACGGGGATATGCCCGGGGGGAGTACCGAGACAGCGGGGATCCCCGGCCGGAGAGTTGCTGAGAAGTGGTTTTCTTTCATTTAAAACCCAGCCCCACAAACCACTGAATTTTTCAAAGACAAAAGTCTTGTTATCAACCTGGCAGGTATCCCAGATTTCCTTCGTCAAAGTGGGAAATATTATATGTCCCGTCTGAATATCTATATAACCGACATAACCGAACCTGCTGTCCGTCAAACGTTTCGCTTCGTCTAAAACCAGTTTAGATATCTCATCAAACGAGTCTGTCAGTAAGAGTTTCCTGGACAACTCCGCTAAAGCCGCGCTTACTTCCAATTCTCTGGCGAGCGCTTGTTCAGTTCGTTTGCGCCCGGTTATATCCGACACAACCGCCAGGGCGCCGGTATAGACACCGGCATCATCAAATAAAGGCGCCGCTTCAAGACTCGTATATATCCGCTGACCATCTTTATTGAGAAACTCAAAATCATGCTGCTCTCTGATACCCCGTCTGCGCCTATCGATGTAAGTGTTGCATATTTCAATGCCCTGCTCGTCCATGAATGAAAAGAGCGAGCGGCCAATCATATCATCTGCTGTGTATCCCAGTATTTCAGCCATCCTTGGGTTGACAAAAGTTGTAACAGCTTCGGCATCTATTGCCCATATGCCTTCCCAGGCCAGTTCCACCAGCTTGCGGTATTTTCTCTCGCTGTTAAAAAGCTCGTTTAACGCTTTCCTGCGTTCAGTCATATCTTTGATCCGCGCGCCTATAAACTGGACTAAAACGGCAGGCTGGCCGTTTAACTCCACGCGGGTGAAATGACTCCTTGCAAGAACGGTTTCTCCTTCCCGGCTAAGGACTCTAAACTCAAAGCTGCCGGGCATATCTTTACCTGCCAGGCAGTTTGCGGTGTTTTCAAGAACACCGGCTATATCCCCGGGATGGACTAGGCTGACAGCTGAGATATCTCTCAACTCCAGTTCTGTGTACCCTGTGGTTTCAACAAGTTTGTTATTGACTAATCTAAAACATTCATCCTGTATGACACAACTGGGAATAAGCGTGGAGTAAAAGAATTTTTCGAAGTTAAAAACAGTCAACAAAGTTCACCTTCCCGTATTTCAGTAATTGTTTGAAATCGAAAAACCACGAATTATTCGATAAAACAGCTGCTAGAAAGTTGAAACAGGGAATTTCAAAATATCTAATCGCCACACGAAGCGATGTTAAAATATGGACAGATAATTACAATGTTGCATATTTCGACATATATCGCCAATATCCTTCATAATTAGCAGCTGTTAATTTAACACCCTGTAAATGGGCAAAACAAAACCGGGCAGACATCTTAATTGCCGTCCCCCGGTTTAAACTTTACCTGTTTTCTTTTTTATCACTGCTTGACAACAACGTTTTTTACTTTGTCTTTTACCAGCCTGCCGTCCTCCACAAGTTCCTCGGCTAAAAAGATAAAAGTTATAAAATCTTTCAGGCCGGCCATTTCCATCACTTTTTCCATATCCTCGGCGCTGCCGAGTTTTTTTACCGCCTCAAACAGGGTCTCTTTCCTGGCGTCGATAAAACTGCCGGTCTCCTCTATAAAACTCTTGGTGCGGCAGACAACCCCGTCAATTTTGGTAAAGTACCCCATCTTTATAAGTTCCTTAATATCTTCTTCCTCGCCGGCGAACATCAGGCGTTTAAACAATATTTCATCCATTTGGTACATCCCCCTTTATCAACCCATTCGGCGTTTTAGAAATTCTATCCTTCTTTCACAGAGAACTTTTTAGATAATTTGCCCTGACGTCAGTAAAGTTACGCCCCGTTGCTAAAACTCCGCCTGGGATCAACTAAGGTTATATCCTGTGTAAAGACGCTTACCTTTTAAGCTTTGATTTAATCCACCGCTTGCAGCGCTCTATCTTGCCGCCAGCTAAAACATGAAAAAGCACTGCCACCTTGCCTTTAGCTTTTTTTGACAACAGCTTTATGAAATACACCGGGTATGACAGTACCTGAATAACCAACCGGAAGGGGAATAAAACCATCCTCCACAGCAGCAAAATGGTTTTTTTAAGCAGCGTCCAAATCTTGTACAATATGAAAAACTTGAACCTGATCACCCTGCTTGCAGGGCGGCTGAACAAGTTGAAATAAAGCAGGGCGCCGAGGCCGAGGCCTATTAAAACATAAAGGCGCATCTCGCCCCAGTTCCCCCACAGCAGTGATATAAAAACTATAACCGTGGTGACCAGCCAAAATACTGCATCCCCCACATAAGTGCCAAGTTTTTTCAGCCTGCAGGCCCGCCTGATAACCCGGTAATAATCAAAACAGAAGCCTGCTGCCGCCCCAATACCAATGGTGATTAAAAAAGCCCGTGCCTGGTAAAAAAGAGACTCCAAAAAAACACCTCCTGTGTTAAAAAAAGCGCGTTTCCGCGCTTTCAATGGGGCAGTTTCCCTTATTTGAAAATCCTGTTTAAGATCCCTTTTCCCTTTCCTTTTCCTTTGCTTTCCAGATACTGCAGGGAACTAAAGAACCCTTCGGCGGCAAGATTGCCTGTTTCCAGGCTTAGTTGGGTGATGTGCAGATCTTCTCCTTTTAGGATCAGCATGCCCATATTGGTTTCCAGGACCAGTTCCGAGTCGTCAAAGCTCTCCACATGCTGTACGCCTTCCATGTTCAACTTTTTGCGCCCGCCAATTGAAACGCTGTGCGTGTTATGCTCTTCCAATTCCACCATCCCCCGCTGGGAATTTCTTTGGTTCCGATCTAATTCAATCATATGCCCTTGCTTTTAATATATGCCACAAAAAAGGAGCCCTTTTAGAGGCTCCTTTTACATATTTAAAATTTGCCGTAATCATTGTCATCCAGGGAGATGATCTCCTCGGGTTTTACCCTGGAACCAGCCGCCTCTTTGATAGGCAGCCTGGCCACCTTCTGCGAAGCGCCCCTGGCCTGCTTGTGAGCCAGGTACGGCCTGCCTGCGCTCACCAGCTCCGGGATAAAGGTAGTGCCTGCTGCCTGCTTCTTTAGTTTAAACTTACCCAACATCTGTTTAACCATTTCTACCTGGCCCGACATCTCTTCGCTGGCAGCGGCAAGTTCCTCAGAACTGGCCGAGTTCTGCTGAGTTACCTGGTCAACCTGGTTTAACCCATCGTTGATCTGCTCAATCCCCATAGCCTGCTCCTTGGAAGCGGAGGCTATCTCGCTTACAAAGTCGGTTACCTTGCTGACACCCATTACAATTTCCTCAAGAGCTTTAGAAGTGTCTTCAGCGATTTTGGTTCCTACTTCTGTTTTTTTGATCGAGCCCTCAATCATTTCGGCGGTCTCTTTAGCCGCTTTAGCGCTGCGCTGGGCCAGGTTGCGCACTTCCTCGGCCACTACGGTAAACCCTTTGCCGTGCTTGCCGGCGCGGGCCGCCTCCACCGCTGCGTTCAAGGCCAGCAGGTTGGTCTGGAAAGCTATTTCATCTATGGCCTTGATAATCTTTGAGATGTTGGAGGCCGCCTCGTTTATGTCCCTCATGGCCCTGACCATATTAGCCATTTGCTCGTTACCCCGCTCAGCGTTAGTCCTGGCCTGGGTGGCCAATTGGTTGGCCAGGGTGGCGTTTTCAGCGTTCTGCTTGGTCTGGTCGTTCATGCCGTGCATGGAAGAAGTAATCTGGGCCATGGTGCTGGCCGACTCGGCGGCGCCCTGCGACAGTGCCTGACTGGAGTCTGATACCTGCTGCGAGCCGTTGGCAACCTGGTTGATCGCCCCAAAAACCTGGCCAAGTGTTTCATTAATAGAAGCTAGCGTTGTATTCAGCGCGTCTTTAATAATAGCATGCTCGCCCTGGTAGTCGCCTGTAACGGCCATATCAAGGTTGCCTTGAGCCATTTCCTGTAAACACCCGGTGGCTTCGTTGATTGGTTTAACCACCGCATCCAGGGTGCTGTTAAACCCTTCCATAACTCTCCGGAAATCGCCGCTGTGGCTGGCGATATCGGCACGGGTTGCGAGTTCTCCATCCACGGCGGCCTTGGCCAGCATGTTGGCGTCCACCACCAAGCTCTGGATGGCCTCCGTCATTTTAATCAGGGCGGGTACAAGCTGGTCGTTATCGCTTCTGCGTCCCACTTTCTTTAATACACTCAAATCTTCCAGGTTGCCGTTGCTGATATTGCTGACTACTTCAACAACGCGCAATAAGCGTGCCCGGACGTTGTTGGTGGCATTTTTAAGATCATCCCAGGCGCCTTTATACTCTTTGGTCATACTTTGACTGTAATCGTTTACAGCCATTTGGCTTAATACAGACATCAGCTCGTTAATTGGATTGGCCACTGCTTCGATCAAGCCGTTCATGCCTTTGACCAGTTCGCCCCAGTCGCCGCTATAAGCTGTCTCGTTGCCGCGCGCGTTCAGCTTGCCCTCTCTTACGGCCTGAATTAAATCATCCGCTTCTTTCAGCAGGCCGCTGATGGCGTCTATGCACCCATTAAGATTGTTCTTAATTTCATTGAAGTCACCGTTGTATGCTTCGGTAATTTTAGGAGGAATGTCGCCCTTGGAAATCCGGTCCACGTACTCTGCCGCCATGTTGAGAGGCCCTATGACACTGTCCATGGCGTGGTTCATACCTCTTAAGATCTTGCGCCACACACCCTGCGCCCTGTCCGCGTCTGCCCTCTGGTCGAGCTTGCCTTCCTGCCCGGTACCAATCAGCACGCCCACCTCGTCAACCAGGATGCCGATCTCTTCTATGCAGGCGTTCAGGTTGTCCTTGATCACATTGAAGTCGCCTTTGTACTCATCGGTGATTTTAGGCGGGGTGTCGCCTTTGGAAATCCGGTCCACGTACTCTGCCGCCATGTTGAGAGGCCCTATGACACTGTCCATGGCGTGGTTCATACCTCTTAAGATCTTGCGCCACACACCCTGCGCCCTGTCCGCGTCTGCCCTCTGGTCGAGCTTGCCTTCCTGCCCGGTACCAATCAGCACGCCCACCTCGTCAACCAGGATGCCGATCTCTTCTATGCAGGCGTTCAGGTTGTCCTTGATCAAGTTGAAGTCGCCCTTGTATTCATCAGTGATCTTCGGCGGGGTGTCGCCTTTGGAAATCCGGTCCACATAATCAGCCGCCATGTGCAGCGGCCCGGTGATCGCGTCCAGCATCTGGTTAATGCCGTCCACCAGTCTCTTGTAATCTCCACCGGCGGCCACATCGGCGCGGGCTGCAAGGTCCCCGGCCTTGGCCTTCTCCACCAGTTCCTGCACTGCTTTTAGAACCACTTTCTGCTCGGTTATATCATTGATAATGCCAAAGCACCCGATAATTTCTCCCTTTTCATTTTTCACGGCGTCACTGCTCAATACAGCAGGTACGATCCGGTTGTCAAGGGCGCGCAGTTCAAGCTCGTTGATCCAGGTCTTACCGCTCATGATACTCTTCCAACAATCGCGTCCGGTGGCGGCGTCGACAAAGATCGCGGGCAGCCCGCCGGCTTCGTTAATCTTGTCCATAGTGTACCCGAACAGGTTAAAAAATGCTTTGTTTTGGGAAAGGATCTTAACACCTTTTTTATCAGTTATAATGATGGGCGCACCTGAGGCTTCAACCGCACCTTTGATCCGCAGCATTTCTTCTTCCCGCTCTTTATTCTCAGAGGTAACATCAATCAGCACGTTAAGATTGTTCTTGATTTCGTTAAAGTCCCCGTTGTAGGCGTCTGATATCTTCGGGGGAATCTCTCCTTTAGCGATCCTGTCCACGTATTCGGCTGCCACGTTGAGCGGTCCGATAACACCGTCCATGGCGTTGTTTACCCCTCTTAAGATCTTGCGCCACACGCCCGCTGTCCTGTCAGCGTTGGCCCGCTGATCCAGTTTCCCTTCGCTGCCGGCACCTATAACTACGCCAACTTCCTCGACAAGTATGCTTATTGTGTCGATGCAGGCGTTGAGGTTATTCTTGATTTCGTTAAAGTCGCCCTGGTATACATCGGTGATTTTGGGAGGGGTATCGCCTTTAGAAATCCTGTCCACGTATTCAGCCGCAACGTTTAAAGGTCTGATTACCCCGTCCATAGCGTCATTTACACCACGCAGGATTTTGCGCCACACACCCTGCGCCCTGTCGGCGTTAGCCCTCTGGTCCAGTTTCCCTTCACTGCCGGCGCCTATAACCACTCCAACTTCCTCGACAAGTATACTTATTGTGTCGATACACGTGTTAAGGTTTTCCTTAATCACGTTGAAGTCCCCCTGGTAGGTCTCGGTAATCTTGGGAGGAGTGTTGCCCTTACTGATCCGGTCCACATATTCCGCCGCCATATTCAAAGGCCCGACAACCCCGTCCATGGCATCGTTCACACCGCGCAGGATCTTGCGCCAGACACCCGTTGTCCTGTCGGCGTTTGCTCTCTGGTCCAGTTTGCCTTCGCGGCCGGCCCTGATCACTACTCCTACTTCATCTACCAGAGTACCGACAGTATCTATGCAAACATTAAGGTTGTTCTTGATTTTATCGAAGTCTCCGCGGTAGGTACCGGTAATCTTAGGTGGTGTGTCGCCCCTGGCGATCCGGTCAATGTACTCGGCCGCCATGTTGAGCGGCCCGCTTACCGCGTCCAGAGTGTCGTTTACTCCCTGGATAACTCCCTGGAACTCGGGATCTATTTTGCCCAAATCGCCACGGGTGTCCAGCCTGCCTTCCCTGGCTGCTTCAGCCAACAGATTGCTTTCAGCAAAAAGCTTATTAAACGAAGCTTTTAGAGATGCTAATGTAAAAAAGCTTAAAACGCCACCTCCCAATAAGGCGATCACACACAAAGTTATATTGCCTGTCGAACGGTTTGAAATAACTGAAGTTAAGCTAACTATAACCAGCAGCAGTAACAAAATTGAAAACCCTATAGTAACTTTTGCCCCTACTTTTAACCTCACACTACTTACCCCCTTATAAACTTTTCTTTTCTCTATTTATCATTAATTCTCCAGTTTTTTATGACGTCAGCCTGCAGCCATCATTTGATCCTCCCCTTTGTAAAAGTCAAAAATCAGCTGGTGGGCGTTGAGCAGGATTTTCACCCGGTCGCCGACTTTGCCCATACCCTGGATGAAACGGCTGCTCTCACCTCTTTTAACCTTGGGCGGCGGCTCCACCTCGCTCTTGGGTATGTCTAAAACTTCAGATACCCGGTCGACGATCAGTCCTACTGACTGCTCGTCTATGTTGATCACGATGATGCAGGTGCGGTCGTCATAATCCCGCTCCTCCAGCCCGAAGCGCAGACGCACGTCCATGACCGGGATTACCTTGCCCCGCAGGTTGATTACTCCTTTGATGTAGTGGGGCATATCGGGCACTTCGGTTATATTCTGGATGCCGATGATTTCTGTGACGTGCCTGATCTCGATGCCGTACTCTTCCTTGCTTAAGATGAAGGTCAGGAATTTATCTTCCTGGGTATCTTCGTCTTCTTCGTAATCTTCTTCCAGCAGGTCCGCGTCCAGCCTCTCTTTTAAGCTCATTTATCTCTCACCTCCGTTATAAAGATCTGGGAATACAGAAGTCAGGAGTCAGAATTCTGTCTTCTGTGTTTACTAATTGAGCACTCCTTCAACAGAATTGATCAGGTCGTCTATGTCCAGAATCATGCTGATGTCCCCGTCACCTAAGATGGCGCAGCCG
>CAZIYV010000059.1:0-18509 GCA_964543575.1 uncultured Pelotomaculum sp. | reverse complement strand
GGGTAAACGTATGCGGTAGAAACGTATGTGGTGAACCACAGAATGTCCTGCAAAATAAAATTGCAGGAGGTCGTATAACTATGGCAAGACTTTCTGCTGGAGGAAGGGTATATACTTGAAGACCCCGCGAAGCCTTTAAAGAAGGTAAAAACTCCGAAGGTTATCGTTGAAAAGTACGGGATCTTATTGCCATGCCAGATAAAAGGACATTCGTAGGCTTCCGAGACTATTGCATTATGCTGGTGTTGCTGGACACCGGCTTAAGGCTGTCTGAATTACTAAATATCCACATTGACGATGTTGACCTCATAGTCAGGTCGCTATGACCTAAAGTTCTCTGTAATGCCACGGCGTGGTTAAGGTCTTAGAGAAAATTCTTATATCACCTAAGGTATAATTCATTCATCTTAGAAAAAACTACATTTAAATAATTTTTAATAGAAGGGTGTTAAATGAATAGCTTTATTCAAAATTTAGATTTACAACAAAATGGTATTTGGTTTCCATTAGTTACCGGAACTATTGCTTTATTCTTTATCTTACTTATGCCAAAACGACAAATGAATTGGCGGGGAATTTATATCACCTTCGGCGTGATTGGTTACGTCACATTAATGCTTGATGTATTTATTGTAGGAGAATATTTCGATTTGTTTGACATAGGAGACCCAGGACTAGAAGGAATTGGCGATTTAATGACCTATGCAATTATCCCTTCTTGTCTTACTATTGTATACCTTAATTATTTTGACAGAAAAAGCATATGGTTGTACGTTGCTCTTTTTACAATTATATCCTTTTTATTTGAATGGGAGCTTACCCGTGTTGGTTATATGAGATTAAAAGGCTGGCAAAATTGGTACTCCATACCTGTATTTATTATTGTTTATGGGTTGTGGTTACCGTGGCATTTAAAGTTGATTCAGCATACATACGGTGTGACTACTGAAGAAAACCATTCAGAGAACAGAATTAGTGGAGCTGGAGTTAATATAGACAGAATTGATGCAGGTAGAATATTTTCGTTTATTAGAAATTTTCGTTCATTAGAAAAAAGGTTAAGTGATAGGGATTGCCAAAAAGTAATGCTATTGTTAAACTGACACCGTTGTCCTGGGGCTTTTTCACTATTTTAGCAGCGGGCATTTGCATTTGATACAATAGTCATCCTTTATGTCGTTTAGATAGGCGCAGGCGTTGCAAAAGATAATGTCGTCCCCTGATTTATCGTATTTTTCAATTGAATTTAACCTGCCATGATGCCGCACCTTATCGCCAATTTGGAAGTAATTAAAAACGGTATCGTCATCTTCGGCGCTTCTGGTGTGCATCTTACCGTCATCCTTCTTAATGATCACACTGAACAAAGTGTATTGCTCCCAGTAATAATCGTTATCACCGGAGTGCCGCTTGCGTCTTTTATTTTCGATTTGTTTATCAACCACTACACCATCCCAGGTAGTGCTCCTATTTCTGCCGATGCTTTGGAACAGGGCAATGACAAGGAACATTCCCCCGATGCCCAGACCGATAAAGAGTGCCTCGGGATTATCCATTTCCGTACTGGTTTCGCCATAGATGAAAAATCCTACTATGGCCGCCAGTGCCAGAATTGAGGCGAACAAAAACGACCAGCGTTTTGTATTTTTTACATATTGGGCAAAAGCCGGATCGTTAATAAGGGGTGAAAAGCCGGTCAATTTCTTTTGCACGGGCTTTTTCTTTTCCTTTTCCTCTACTTGCGGCATCGAGCCCCCGCAGTTTACACAAAACTTGACGCTTTTAACTGAGTCAACCCCGCAGTGCGGACAAAGCATAACCTGTTCCTCCCCTTTAATTACTAGCGGCCGCCGTAGCTTGAACCGCCACCACCGCCACCACCGCCGCCGGAAAATCCGCCACCGCCGCCGGAACCTGACGATGACTTGCTTACCGCTTTCTGAGCAGATTTGAGCGACCGCTCTACAACATCCCCTATGTCATTAAAGGAGTCGTGCATAGCGTGAAAGCTGTTCCAGGCTCCATAGGTTAACCAGCCATGGCCAAAACAGTAATCACCGTCCTGCATATTGGGAAATACTATTTCCAACTGCTTGATTACTTCTTTGGCCACCCCCAGGGTTACCGCATAAACCAGATAGTGTTCCCATATGATCAAACTTGGTATTTCGTGGCGCTCCATCTGCGAAAAATGCTGAAGAAAGCGCCGAAAGGCCTGCCAGCGTGTAAAATCTTCCTGTCCGGAGGCCGACCGTTTTTTAAACGACCGGGGAACAAGGCCGATGACGGCTCCGGCGATCATCAAGGCGGCGCCTAATATGGTCATGGTAGAGACGGCTATAGCTCCCAGGGTAAAGAACAGCAGTCCTGCTAATACGGTTATTAAGGGCATATTGCCGCTGTGGTCAAAAAAGTCCAGATTTTCTCCCTGCCCGTTTAAGCCTGCCGTCCACTGCTGCCAAAAGCCATAAAAAGCCCTGCCGTTTTTCTTGGCGAATTTTTCTATATCGGTTAAATATATATAACCGCGGCTGCCGGCAATGGTATGATTCAGGTAATCCAGCAAATCCTGCTCATGGGGACGCAATTCCGCTTCCTCCGGCTTTCTGAGAGAAGCCGGTTCAGGCGCGGGAAGGAAGGTGAGACGATATGTTTTGACTTCCCTGGAGCCTAACATTTTGCGCACTTCTTGTTTTTCTTCCTCAATTGACAGGAATTTGCGCCGGGCTAAATCCAGTATAGTGGCGGTAAGATCATAGGGTTTTATCTTTCTGAAATTCCAGAGCGCACTGAGTTCCGCCGGGCTGTACTGACCGGGCAGTTCGCGGTAATAAGGGCCGTCGAATTGGGTGGGATAGCTGCGCCCGTATTTGCGCCACAAGAGGAATACAATTCCCAGGGCAAACAATACCATGGCCACAGCCCCGCCAATTTCCGCCCGCGCCAGCAAGCGCTGCCGGTTGGCATCCCGGGCCCAGCCCTGTTCTTCGGCCAGTATACCCGGCAGAGCTGCTTTATTGGTGTAAGCATCAGTTGGAGCGTCAGGGAATAATGCCGCCGGCATGACTACCCGTCCTTCCATAAAAGTATAGGCGGGAAGGTCTTTAACCTGCCAGGTGACAGCATTGGGAGCAGTGAAATTAACTTCACCATTTAGCGGTCCATGGCCCCAGATCCGTATGTCCTGGCCCTGTTTATAATTCGCGGCGCCTGCAGGCAGTTTCAGGTTTACTGTCACTGCACGGACCCTTTGGGCATTGTCAGAGCCTATAAATTTGCGGTAAAGTTCGGCTGCGTCGCTGTGAACCTTAACCGCGTTGATAACGCGGTAGGATACGTCAAAGGTGCGGACTTCATCTTTAGCGTTTATACTCCAGTCAATGGTCGTTTTGCTATTTTCATTCTTAATCAGGTAAGAGCCGGGCGGCCCATATTGACTGCCTGAATTGAATTTATAAGGCTGGCCTTTCTCGGACACCACCACTTCTTTAATCGGCGAGTCACCCCGGGGGATATTGATATAGAAGCCGTTCCACTGGCCGGAAAAATCAATAGTTAAATTTTCTGTTACCTGCATAGAAGCGTCCGGCAGTACTTCAGCTTCGACCACTATCTGCCGCATGGTTAAACTGCGCTCTGCCCGGGCGGTATCAGTAAACCCCAGCGGCAGCAGCAATCCCAAAATTAAAATGAGCAGGCAGCTCTTCAAATTCAACCAGTGTCTGTTGTATCTTTTCATGTGAATAAAGCCCCTTTTTAGAAATTCACTTTAACACTCTGCCTGGCTTCCACTTCACCCTGGAGGGTGAAGTAATCAACTATTTGAAAACCCAGCATACCGGCAAACAGGTTATTAGGGAATACTTCTATTTTAGTATTGAATTTCTGTACGGTGTCATTATAGAATTGGCGGGCAAAAGCGATTTTGCTTTCAGTATCACTGAGCTCGGTTTGCAATTGCAGGAAATTAGTATTGGCTTTCAGTTCCGGATAAGCTTCCGCCACCGCAAACAAGGATTTTAAAGCTCCGCTTAACATATTTTCCGCCTGGGCCTGGTCGCGTACATTGCCTGCTGCAATAGCCATGTTTCTTGCCTGAGTAACACTTTCCAGTGTAGATTTTTCATGCTGGGCGTAGCCCTTGACTGTACTGACCAGATTAGGGATTAAATCATAGCGCCTTTTGAGCTGTACATCCACCTGAGACCAGGCGTTTTGCACCCTTTGCCGCAATTGTACCAATCCATTATAGGTAGCAATCAAAAACACCCCTATAAGAAGCACCAAAGCCCCGATAGCAATTAGTCCACCTAACATTTTTCATGCCTCGCTTTCCTATTAATTATTTTTAAGCCTGCTGACTACATGAACATGGAAAAGCCTTCTATTTCCCGGGGTTCCTGGTTAATCTGCAAGCCCGCTGCCTGAATGGCCTTCGGCACCCGGTCAAAATTATTAATGATAACCCCGCCGTTTTGGTCGGTAAACCAAATATAAAGTCTCTGACCTTGAAAACGGATTTCCAGTCCGCCATAAGCTGCTGTGGCTGCCAGTAAAGCACTGCCGGCCGGTTGGGTGGAACTGCGCCCTCCCATTATCGATAAAAAGGCCATGGCCAAAAACAGCTTGCGAAACCAGCCCGGATTTCTCAAGGAAACCATATTTACCGCAGCCATTTCATCAAAGCGGCACTCCCGTACACCTCTGAAGGTTATCTGGTACAGTGCCTCGGGAGTCAGTTCGATCCGGTAGGATGCATACCAGGCATTGTAATAGAGCAGCATCACACAGAGGCAGGCCGGAAACCACATCGCCGCGCTGATCGGCCACATGCCTGTAACCGCCTGCACTGTCCCTCCGTTGATTAAAAAAGGCAGCCCATAAAAAGGCAGCAAGAGGATCAAAGCGACAATATCACCTGCCAGCATACTCCCGGTAGAGTAAGCAATGTCATCCGGCTGTTTCTTGCGGCGGGGCAGGAATATATAGAGCAGCAAGCCCATAGCCATTACCCCGATACCCAGGTTGCGATAAGGGTGATAAAGCCAATCCGGCGCTACCCGGTATGGCTTGGACATAGCCGATATGCTGGTGCTGTAATCCTGATAGCGCAACAGTAAATAAGCCGTTTTGCCGCCAGCTGTGGTACTGACATAAACTTCATCCCCGTCTTCCGCAACAAGTCCCCATTCGGCCCAAGGAATTTCGTCAGGTTCGAAGAAGACCTCCACCGGGCCTTTCGGTTTCCAGAAAGGATCTTTATCCTCATTATTGATCCGGTTGCCATAGGATGACCCTTCATATTGACCAGCGCTGGCCAACTGCGCCTGGGTAAAAAACTCCGCCCATTTACTGGAATCAACGGCTGCCACCTGCCCGCCGGTTTTTTCTTTGATATAATCGGTAAGCGGCAGCTGATTAAGCCGTTTATCTCCCTGGGTGACATATCCGCTAATCGACCTTAACTCATCGGCCTGCTCCTGTGCCCAGTCCACTGCAGTTACACTGACCATGGCCGGCGCCACATAGAAAAACAAAGCCAAACCGATAATAACGCCAAGCAGCAATGCCATACGCCGCCACAATTCCATCCGACCTGAAGCAACCGGCATCTTAAGTCCTCCTCGTATCATATACACATTTTAACTCTGGCTGCGATCATCCTTAATTTCCGCATAGTTGGGAGACCACTGTTTTACAGTGGCCGCCGCCTGGGCTGCGTCTATCCGGGTAAGAGCCGTCAGTTTGTAATAGTTAACTGACCCGCTCAGGTCCCTGACCAGAACACTGCCCCGGCCGGGAGCATAATAAGTGATGGACTGAAATGCCGCTGCCTGGTTGTCTTCTTTCACCAGCAGGCAGTCCTCAAAAACGGCAAATCCTCCTTCACTCCCTTTTTATACCGCGGCGCCGCATTTGGTACAGAATTTTTTGCCGGGCCTGATTTTAGTGCCGCACTTGCCGCAGAATTTAGCTTTGGCTGTGCTTTTTTCCGCATTTTTTGCCGGGGCTGGCCGGCCGATTACTTTTTGTAATGCCTCCATCCATTTTACCAGTGTTTGCTTAAGTTCAGCGGCGGTACTGGCCTGATGCCTGAAACGCCCCTCTCCCTTAGCCCCGGTCTCAAAGGAAAAAAGGTGATTGGCAAAGGCGGTTGGCGCCAGATATACCCGGGAAAGGCTGCGTTCTTCGCCGTTTATCAAAGCAGTTGCCTGCCAGCCAATGGCTCCCATCCAGCTGGTTATAAATTCGGTTCCCATAATTTTTGACCGTTCGCCTAAAGTCAATGTGGCTTCATTACTGGTGATAAAACCTAATTCCTCAGCCTGCTTAATATGTTCAGGTTTTAAAGCAATGCTGCTGTTTTTCAGGCCGGGGGTAATTTCGAACAGGGTGGGCAGCAGCCACCGTTTATCTTTACTGGCCAATGAACGTTTCAAAAGCTGCACAAAATCCTGGGTGGTTAATGATAAATTCACCCCGCTGCGGTAATCAAGCATGCTTTCCATATAAGAACGGCGGTAAATATCTATACAGTGCAGGGCACAGACTAAGACTTCGGTTTCCATAATGTTAGGGAACACTGTCTGGTAACTGCCCATACCCGGGGAGGTATAAACACCGGCCCACCATTCCATGAATGCTTCCCAGTCATTAAACAGCAAGAGCAGTAAATCTTCCTCAGAGTTCACAAACTGCGCTAAAACGGCTTTATCCTCAGTTGACAGCAGGACGTGATATTTATCGTCAGCCGCGCCAGCCCCGCCGCGATTAAACTCGATTTTTAAATCCGGTTCCAGTAACCGCCGGGCTATCTGATTAAGACGGGGGCTCGCAGACAGTGCTTTAAACAATTCAGAAGGGCTGCTGGTGGCCGCCTGTTCAGGATTGTAACTAAAAGGGGACAGACTATTACCTTTAACTCCCGAGCGCCTGAATAGATGATTAATGTCTTCCGGCGCCAGTTTAAACACTTCAGTACCAGCCAGTGTGTTCTGGTTATTATCCATTATTTTGCCTCCCCACTTGATAATTTGTTAAACCGCTACCTGTTCCCGGCCCTGAAAGAGCCAATACGGCTGGTTAATTTTTCCGTCAGGTCTCCCGGCGTATCATATCCCAGTTCCCGCAGGCGGGCCGCCCTTAAAGCCGGAGATAGGTTGTTGTCATTTACTACTCTTATAGCTTCCTGCATATTAGACGGCATATTGTGCGTGCCTCCTTCAAGATTCCGGGCTGCCTGTGCCGTCTTGCGCAGTTGTTCCAGGGACTCGGTCTGGTTTTTCATAATCTCGGCCGGAGTGTCGCCTTTGTTCCAATAGTCGTTAGCTTTATGTTTCTCCATCATCCCCAGTTGTTCAGCATCAAGGGGGTCTCTGAGCAAATTACCGTCCCGGTCTAATAATGGTCCGTCCGGCCTTTCTCCGTTCAGAATAGCCGTACGCTGGCCGCTGAAATCACGCGCAGCCATAGGGTCAAATTGATCCATAGGAGTTTCTTCATGCAGGTTGGCCCATTCCCGGTACCGCGTGGCGTCATCCATGTTTGCCCAGTTTTTCTCCGGAAACCGGCGCGCTGCATCATCAACATTAAAACCGGAATTCCGGGCAAAAGCTTCATGGTAAACGTCTTCCCATTCAGATTTGGGAATTTCAACCCATTCGGGTCCATTGGGCCCATTGACCAGGCGTTCTGCAATTACGTCATTATCCGTATTTATACTACTGGTATTAAGCTCGGTACCCGGTGTTCGCACTGTGTTACACCGTATTTCCGCACCGTTATACCTGGCTGAAAGGTGACTCTCTACTTCCCGGTAAGAGGGCTGATGTATCTGTGTTTCCAGCACTTCGTTAAATTCTGACTGTACCTGGCGGGATCTGAGCTCACCCAACTCCGCTCCTATACCTTCAGTATGCTCAAGGTTCTTCAAGGTTCTCATGGAAGCCGGGTCAGCTTTCATTTCCATGACATCTTCAACGCTTATCCGTTCTCCCCGCTGGACCTTGTCGGCCAGGTTATAGTTTCTCTCCTGGGCCTGCATCTTGTATTCATCGTAGATGGACTGTTCCCTGATCAGTTCCTGCTGCTGAGCCGGAGGTAGTTTGTCAAAATCTCTGGTATTGTTATGCACAGTATTTTCTGCTCTGGCAACTGCCGCCGGATCAGCCAGGACTTCTTCAGGCGTCCTGGCGTTAGTATTAAGTGGTCTGTTGCTTATAATGTCGTCCTGTGTACTGCCAGCATCGCTGCCTGAAGAAGGTCTGCCCGGTTCACCCGGGCCGTCCCCGCCGCTATCACCGGTTCGCGAAGGTCCATCCGCACCATTAGGTTCGCCCGGTCCATCGCCGCCGGCTGCGGCAGTTTTTTGCGGTGTATCCGGGCTATCAGAAGCTTTAGGGCTATCCGCACTACTGCCAGCCCCTTTAGCCATATCGTCACCGCTGCCGGAAGCTGCTTTGCCTGTTCCCTTGGCCATATCGTCGCTGCTGGAAGCTGCTTTACGCGCTCCTTTAGCTATATCGTCACTGCTGCCGGAGGCTGCCCTGCCGGTACCTTTGGCTATATCATCACCAATACTGGAGGCTGCTTTGCCAACTCTTTGCGCAACCTGGTCTCCTGCACCGGCTGCTCCCAGGCCGACATATTTACCCGCTTTATTAAGCGCCTTTTGCACTGAATCGCCGCCTAAATCGACTAGTTGCTTATTAATCTGATCTAAGGCTTCCTCCGCCGATTGCCTGGTTACCATTCCCAAACCACGGCTGCCTATTTGATTTAATCCCGCACCAAATAACACACCTTTTTCAATCAAGTCAGCTGCTTTATTGGTAAACGCCGGGAATCTCTCCAGCATTTCTCCCATTAGCTTACCGCCCGCCTTGCCGGCCAACCAGCCGATTTCTTCGCTCAGGATGACCAGGCCTATCGCCTTGGATACTGCTCTGAAATCCGATTCTCCCTTGTCTATAGAGTCCTTAATGCGGTACATGGCTTCCGCCACCGTCAGGATTCCGTCCATAGCGCCCTGTCTTGTGATTTCTCCCGCCAAGGTCGTAAGGCTTGCGCCACCACCGGTAGCTGCCGTTATCATAATCCTGGCGCCCATTCCCAGCCAGGAAATGCTGCCGTCAGCTTTTTCCCCAGTCACAACTTCTTTGGCGGTTGCCGCATTGGCTTCCAGTGCATAGCCAAGCGTATCAATCCAGTCTTCTTCTTTGCGCAGGACGGTATCTACAGCTGTTTTTCCAGTTATGCGGTTGCCTATGATTTTCTTAAGCTGTTCCAGCCGGTCCTGGTCGACTTCCTTGCCGGCCAGCATATCGTCTTTCAGATTCTGGATAGCTTTGTCTATATCCCCCGGGCCACCCGGTTCGCCAATGTTGTGATTATCAACGGCCTTCTGCATTTGCTCCAGGTTCTTCCACGTGGCCAGGTTGTCATCAATAGCTTTGCTGTTGGCGTCCTGGCGGGCAGCCATCTTTTCAATATCTATAGCAATGCGGCGTTTGTCTTCGGCCAAATCGTTCTGCCACGACTCAAATTTGTCCGGATCAA
Source organism: uncultured Pelotomaculum sp. (assembly GCA_964543575.1). GTDB lineage: Bacteria > Bacillota > Desulfotomaculia > Desulfotomaculales > Pelotomaculaceae > Pelotomaculum_B. The sequence goes on along the minus strand of CAZIYV010000059.1, from coordinate 8,951 downwards.
AGCTATTGCCGCTTTCAGTGTTTATCCATTCGCCTGTTTCGCCATTATATTCAATTTCATAGGTCTGTCCGTCCGCCTTTCCAACCAGGATTCTTCTCTCTCCCGGCCGGGGTAAACCGTCTGCCGTTGGCGTATCTGCCGGTATGCTGTCAGCCGGTTCAGGAATGGTATCCTGCGGCATATCACCTGCTCCGGGAATATCCTCTTCGGGTATTGGCAGTCCGGTTCCTGACTGACCTTCCGGTGCAACCTTTGTTTCTACACCAAGATTATGTTTTTCCAGCGTATTCATGGGGTCCTCCGGGCCAATAACACCAGTATCTGCCTTTGTAGGAATTGTGGGTTTTTCCGGTTCCGGTTGGGGTATCTCATCAGTCCAGGGTTTAGCCCCGTATTTTTCCACGGTTCTTGGATATGGTTCTCCCAGCTTTGGCTTGGTTGGTTTCCACTCGGCCCCAAAAGGTATTACTTCTTTTTCCCCAAATGGATCCTGCTTAGCTACATTGAAAGGATTGCCGTCTCCTTCAAAGGGATTCTCACTCCAATGTCTTCCATCACGGTTATAACCGTCGGCATTGTAACCGCTCCAGTGGTAGCCGTCCTTGCCATAACCCTGTTTGTCATAGCCCCAGGGATCATAGCCTTCGCGGTTATACCCTTCGTAATCAAAGCCTTCCCGGTCAAAACCGTCTTTGTCAACACCATTTTTATTAAAGCCGTCCTTATCAAAACCGTTCTCGTCATAGCCTTCCCGCTCCATACCTTCCCGGTTATAACCGTCACGATTGTAGCCGTCCTTATCATAACCGGCCTGATCATAACCTTCCCGGTCAAAGCTTTCCTTGTTAAAACCGTTGCGGTCGTAACCGTCCCGGTCCCATCCCTCTTTATTGAAGCCTGCTTTGTCATAACCCTGCCGGTCATACCCCTTAGCATCATACCCGCTGCGGTTATAGCCTTTGCGGTCATAACCGTTGACATCGTAACCTTCCCGGTTGTAGCCATCCCGGTCAAAGCCGTTTTTGCCGTAACCCTCGCGGTCTAAACCGTCTTTATTAAAACCTTCCTGGTCAAAGCCTTCTCTGTCAAACCCTTTTTTGTTGAACCCTTTCTTATTAAAGCCTTCCCGGTCGAAGCCTTCCTTGTTAAAGCCTTCTCTATCAAAACCCTCTTTGTTAAAACCTTCTTTATTAAAGCCTTCTTTGTCAAAACCTTGCTTGTCAAAGCCGGCTTTGTTGAACCCATCCCTGTCGAAACCTTCTTTATTGAAGCCTTCTTTATTAAAGCCCTCTTTGTCAAAACCTTCTTTGTTGAAACCTTCCTTATTAAACCCTTCCCGGTCAAAGCCTTCTTTGTTGAAGCCTTCTTTATCGAAGCCCTGTTTGTCAAAACCTGCTTCGTTGAAGCCTTCTCTGTCAAAGCCCTGTTTGTCAAAACCTTTCCTGTTGAAACCGTCCTTGTCATAGCCGTCTTTGTTAAAGCCTTCTTTGTCAAAACCATCCTTGTCAAAGCCGGCTTTGTTGAATCCATCCCTGTCGAAACCTTCTTTATTGAAGCCTTCCTTATTAAACCCTTCCTGGTCGAAGCCTTCCTTGTTAAAGCCTTCTTTATCAAAGCCCTCTTTATTGAAGCCTTCCCGGTTAAAACCTTCTTTGTTGAAACCTTCCTTGTCAAACCCGGCTTTGTCGTAGCCCTCCCGGTTAAACCCTTCTTTATCGAAACCATTCCGGTCAAAGCCGTCTTTATCAAATCCTTCGCTGTTGTAACCATCCTGGTCGTAGGCGCTTTCTTCACTAATGCCGGTTGCTTCCGCTTCAGAGACCGGTGCAGCTTCTGCCCCGGCTTCTCCGCCTTCCAGGGTTGCTCCTGCTCTAGCAGGGGCCTTGTCTTCCAGGGCACTGGTATCAATCAGAATCCCGCCGTCAGAATCGTCAATTAAAGTCCCGGCGCCCGGTTTGATTACAGCCGCTTCTTCCGGGCTCTCAATTATTAAGCCGGATTCAGGCTGTACAAATACTCCCGCCTCATCAGCCGTTTCAATAATAATCCCGGAGTCCGGCTTGATAACCCCGGCCTCATCCGCCGTCTCTACAATCAGACCATTTTCTGCGGTTCCCGGCACATAGTTTTCCTCAGGCCTTCTGCGGCCTAAATGGTTAGCAGCCTGGGCCAGGCCAGTCCTCCCGGTACCGGTTCCAGGCGTTCCGCCTGCTCCAGGTAACGGCCCCGCGCCAGCCGTCGATAAGGGTATTCCTCCCGCAGACGGTGCTAAGCATCCGCCCCCGCCGCCTAATCCGCCCATGGCGCCCAAAATTGTGGCAATCAAACCGGGCACCGCCACCCCGACCACTGCCTCGGCAGCATTGGAGGGGCCCGGTATATTGCCTGCCGAACCTACTCCGGCCGGGCTCTCAGTAAGGCCTCCGGCGACTGACGTCCTGCTTCCGGGTGCGTCTTTCTTTAAACCGTTCACTGAACCGCTGGCAACTTCAAAATGAGGAGTAGCGCGCACTTCTCCCATGCCTTTGCCGCCGGACTGGGAATTCCGGGACCAGGTGGCCGGGTCTGAATCGACTACTGTATAAGTTCCAGCCGGAACAACAATATTTGGCGTTACTTCCCAGTACGCATTGGGTACTCCTCCCTGGCCAGGACGACTGGTAACCGCCCAAGGGCCATAGACCTTGCCATTGTTGTCCTTTAAAGCTATAGTACCGGGAGTTGCCCCCCGGGCATTATTCCAGTGATAGGTTGTTATAAATGTAACCAGATGGGGACTGCTGACGCTAAATGTGGTCGGAACCGTCGGCCCGTTATAAACCCCGGCAATATTCATGGTGTCGGAAACCTTGACCGGCTCATCCAAAGCAGTCCCGGTTACTGCTGCCGCAGGTGCGCCAGCTTGTGTTGTTGGGGCTGAACCAGCGGGCACGCCAACCGGAGCCGCCGGACTCAAAAGACCGGCCTTTTTCAGTCCGTCCATCAACTGCAGAGCAAATTCTTTTTCCTTCTGCAGATTAGTGGCCTTGTCGTAGCCAGTTTCATATAATTCCACTTGAATTACATATTGCGGTAAAACAAGCCATACCTCGACCTCATCGTTCGGTAGTCCCCAAGAATAATCAGCGTAGGTAACCTCTCGCAATTCATAACCGTTCATGGGGACAACGTTCATAATTGCATCATCATCCAACTGCCCGGTCATGAAATCAATTACCGCCTGCATGGATGTACCGCCCACAGGTTCAGATATAGAAAAATAAGCATATCCGGCGCCCAAATCACCAAATATATGGTAAAATTTGAAGCTGCCCCCGGAAACCGGTTCTGTGCCGGCAGAGGCATCATGATCTGCGTTTATTCGCGAATTTCGGCCGGCTACTTCTAAAACAATATCTTCCACACTAACAGCCGGAGCGGCCCCCAGGTTGCCGGCTGCCATCAGCATCATAAGCACCATACTCAGGACCATTACCGCTCCCAAGGTTTTTCTCCTCCTGTTTTTAGCTATGTATAACATCGACAAGCTTCTCACCTCCAATATTACGGTAGTATAGCTACCAGCATCATCCAGCCGGTAGAAAGCACGAAAGCCAATACTGACGGTATCAGTACATTTTTTATACCCTGGGCGCCCTTTTTCATTGCTTCTGTGCCGGCAGTAGCCACCGAGGTCATAATAGCAGCTGAAGCAAAGGGCATTACCGCATCCCATCCCAGTAAAAACTGAGCCAGCACGGCTAGTACGGTAAACGGGATCATGAACAACATGCCGGCGCCTACCGCTTCGCCGGCAAACTGGCCGGCAGCAGCCAGCAGTTTTGGATTAGCCACATTAAACAGTATAATAAGCAGCTTTACCGTCAGCAGGCCGACAGCCAGGGAGAGCAATATCGAATATATAAAGGTCAAAGCCTGAAGATCGGGTTTAGTGAAAGGAATCAACATGCCAAACACGATAAAACACAAATAAACCGGCCACATTACAACTGTCTTCCGTCCGGAACCCGCGGCATGGCCAAGCTTCATTTCCATAAAATATCGAGCCTCCCTAAATAGCATTGAGCCGGATCTTATACGCCAAAGCGGCCGAGCAAGGCCCATCCCATAAGGAGCAGGGCGCCGCAGAGAGTAGTTAAAACTATGCTGAATGCAACCCGGTCGCCGGACATCTGCCGGATAGTAAACAAATTGGGTCTCAAAGCCCACAAAACGCCGGTAACCCCAAAGGCTACCGCGGTATTCCAACCCAGGGCCAAAGAGAATATAAGCCCGGACAGCGCATAAACAAGCGTGGCGGAATAACCCAGCGCAAATGAAGATATGGCCCAATCGAAAGTATAAGCGCGGCTCGCGGCCTGAGATAAAACCCAGGCTAAAAGCGCAATCAATACCACTCCCGCCGTGCCGTAGAATAGCCCCAGCAAGGTAATCAGCACTACGGTTGACATCTGGACTTGACCCGCCCGCATCATATCAAGTCCGGTTTGCAGGAAAAACAGGGTGAATGACAACCCGGATATTGCCAGGGAATAAGGCCAGGGAACCCTGGACATTTGACTTTTGACTACTTCCCCCGGATTCAGGATCATGTTCAGCGCTGTTTTCCAGCGAGGCGTCTGCATGGGCGCCATGGTGTTCATATGCTTAAAATCCCTCCCGTCATTGATATCGAGAAATAAACTTATTGCCAAATTCTATAACAAAGGACTGGCACACCTCCTCCAGATTCGTCTGGATAGCAAAATTTACGATGTATACGCGGCTTTGGGTAATAATTTCAAGTTCCCCTGTTTGACAGCTTTTTTTAAAGACACAAATAGATATCAACTCATTATCATCTATGATAAACTTTTCATTATCAGCATCACGAGGTGTCAACAATATCTGCCTGTGACCAACAGTAAGATAATAGCACTGGGTTTTAAAAAAGCCCGCTTTAAGCTTAATCTCAAAGGTCATCTAATTCACCTCACTTTAGATTTTATCATTTTTATGTCTCAAAATAGTTCGTACAGTCAATTTGGCATTGCCAATTTGCCGGCACCATTTGTGCCAATTCTTTCTATTGTAAGTTTGTTGAACCTTTTGATAATATGTGACTTAAGAGGTGTATAAAATATATGACATTTGCGGAAAAACTTGATCTTCTGATGAACATCACAAATACTTCCAATAGCGTCCTGGCTCGCAATATTTCTATGGATGCGTCTTTTATCAGCCGTTTGCGCAGGGGAATTCGCACCCCTGCCAGGAAGGTTAATTATATACAAGTGATGGCCGAATATTTTACTCGCAATTGCCGCTCCGAATATCAAAAAGCTGCCCTGTGGGAAGCCATTAAGAGCAGCTCTAAAGTCCAGCCGCAAGAAACCAATAATATGGAGGAACTTCTGTGTAAATGGCTCAGGGAGGAAGATGAAGCCAAGCCTGACTCTATTGATGAATTTTTAAGTGGCGTCAGCCACTTTCAATTCAAGAAAACAGATCCGGCGACGGCTCTTGATATTGACCAACAGGACTGCAGGGCCGTCTCTGAGGTCGAAGTGTTTTATGGTGCGGAGGGTAAACAAGATGCGGTGCTTACTTTTTTATCTTTGGCGCTGCAATGCAGAAGTCCGCAAACCCTGCTTCTCTACAGCGATGAGGATCTGGGATGGCTGACCGGAAACCGCGAGTTTACCTTAAAATGGTCTACCCTGCTGGCGCAGGTCATCAGGAGCGGCAACAGAATAAAAATTATCCATACAGTAAACCGTAGTTTTGATGAGATGCTTTCGGCCATAAAAGAATGGGTGCCATTGTATATGACCGGCAGCATTGAACCCTATTACTATCCGAGAATCCGTGACGGCTTATTCCGGAGAACATTGTTCATAGCCACGGATACCGCCGCCGTAGCATCCGGCTCAGTGGGCAGCGGCACTAAAAACGCGGCCAATTTTCTTTTCACTAATAAAAATACAATTAAAGCGCTGATCGAGGAATATAACGATTTGCTATCCCGCTGCCGTATACTGATGCGCATATTTACTCCTTTCAGCAACGACGAGTATTTGGTGCTCCTGGCTGAATTTGAGGATGAGGAAAAGGACACGATCGTAAAAACCGACACCCTTACCAATACTACTATGCCTCCCGATGTTGTGGAACGCATACTGGCACGGATAGAGAGTCCCGACAGAGACCAACTGTTAGCCTATCAGCAAAAAAGAATAGAAAAGTTTCTCGACAGCCTGCAAAAATACAGTTTTACTGAAATACTCTCCCTCCCGAATCCGGGGAAAATATTAGCAGGAAACGTTGTTGTAAATTTCTCTGATATGCTAAACGAGAGCCTTCTTTTTTATACACCTGAGGAATACCGCCAACATCTGCAAAATATTATCCGGCTGCTTAAAACTTATGATAACTACCATGTGCATCTAACTCGTGATAAACACCTGGACGGAAGTGTAATCTATGTCAGGGAGGATGTGGGGGTATTGGTGGGAAAAACTTTGCCGCCCTCGGTTGTTTTTGCTATCAATGAAAGCAATATGACGGCCGCCTTTTGGGATTACATGAATCTTCTGATCAAAAAGGAATCGCAAGGTAAAATGAACCGGAATCATACTATTGCAGAGTTGGAAACAATCATAGCCAGGTTGGCAGAAATGAAAACGGCGCCAGCAGAGGATGAAAATCAGCGGTGCATGTAACAGCGTTTACATATGTCCTAAAACTAGAACAAATAAAACCAGGCATTCTAACTATTATTACCAGCTCAACTCCTATACAGCTCTTGCCATGTAGACAAGAACGGGCTTTGTAAATTATCTATCTATCGGTGTGCGGATAAAATAAAGTCAGCCCTCCGACACCGAAATAGCTAGATATTAAAGGGCCGTAGGTTTTTATCCTACAGCCCTTTTTCTTTTTTATGGCTTATTGAACCTGCACGTGGACGCCGCCTGGTTATATCTTATTGCTTCGGGCAGATTAATAGGCAGAACCAATTAATCCAATCGTATAATTATATTTTACTACTAATATTAGCAGGTGCTAAGATAAAAATAGAATTTATATTTGAATTAAGGAAGTGAAGCCATACAAGTAGCTATATTATAGGGACGGTTCTTGTAGTAATAGGGAAACGGTTATGTTGTTAAAGTAAAAAAATCAAATTTGGAGGGTGAGATTTAATATGGCAATGGATGCGAAGTCATATAGAAAAGGCGTTTCAGATTCGTTGTTAGAAGATAAAAAGGATTACGATGGAATGTTTAAACCATTTGATTTGCCCCATAATGATGATGCTGAAAACTCTTACAAAAATGGTCGCAAAGAAGGAGATAAGCTGAAGAAAGAATTTACGGCAAAAGGTCTGGGTCGTTCATATAGAAGAGGCGTTTCAGATTCATTGTTAGACCCGAAAGATAGGGATTACGATGGTAGATATAAACCATTTGATTTACCCAGTAGTGATAAAAACGCTTACAAAGAAGCTCGCGCAGAAGGAGATAAACTGAGGAAAGATATTGAGGGTAGGCCCCAGTATTAGAAGGTTATGGGATAGCCCCTCACCTGGGTAATACATTACGGGACAGGACAAGCATAACCGTTCTGCCAAGAGGGCGTTCCCTTGACACCTTCTGGCAATAGTATGGCAACATTAGTTCGTGGTTGAGGATTTTAAAGGGCTGTAGGTTTTTATCCTACAGCCCTTTTTCTCTTTGCAGCATGTGCCGGAGGTCATTTTGCCTCAAAAAAGATGAGAGGTTATGCATAATTTGCAAAAAAACTTTGAGACTTGCCGGCCGAGCAGAAAAACAAGCCGTGGCAGCCAGTGTGGGGGAGTATAAATAGTTTTGTGTAAATGGAAATTCCTGCTTTAAATTGGTTACGCTATATATGGCTCTTACCCGCCTGGAGGATACGGCTCTGCTGGAGAGCAACCGGAGCGCTTGGCGGGGTTCTGCCGGGGATAGAGGGTGACCTAAAAAGTCACCCATATTATTTTCTCCTACTATCCTTGCCAGAACTAAAGCGAAAAACTCGTTTTTATATAGCCACTTCTGATTCTAACCGATCTTCGAAGTAAATCGTAAATTGCGACAGACAGCTGTTCCATTCCCTTACCGGCATGGTCCATTTCTTTGATGCCTCCACCGTAGCCAGATAAATGATTTTAATAAGTGATTCATCTGTTGGGTATGCTGTCTTGGTCTTGGTAACCTTACGTAGTTGCCTGTGGTAACCTTCGATGACATTGGTGGTATAGATAAGTCTGCGCATCTCGTACGGGTATTTAAAGTAGGCTGTTAACTCAAGCCAATTGTTCTCCCAGGACCGGATGATAATGGGATGTTTTTTACCCCACTTTTCTTTGAAGTTGGTAAAGGCCAGTTCAGCCTCCCCGAGGGTCAGGGCCTGGTACACTTTCTTTAAGTCGGCTATTATTTCTTTGTGCTCTTTGTAGGATACATACTTCAAAGAGTTACGGATTTGGTGGATAATGCACAGCTGGATCTCCGTCTGGGGAAAGGCTTTGCTAATAGCCTCTGAAAACCCGGAAAGCCCGTCTTTACAGGCGATCAGGATATCTGCAACACCTCTGTTTTTAAGGTCATTACAGACACTTAGCCAGAAACTAGCGCTTTCGTTTTCCCCGATCCATATGCCCAGGATTTCTTTCTGGCCAGCAATATTAATGCCCAGTACACTGTAGGCAGCCTTGTTGATGATCCTGTTTTCCTTGCGTACTTTGAAGTGAATGGCATCCAGAAAGACAACCGGGTAAACTCGATCTAACGGCCTGGACTGCCACTCGGCAACCATAGGTAAGATTTTATCTGTAATCTTGCTGACCATGGTTGGTGAGACATCAATGCCGTAGATATCCCGCATATGGTCCTCAATATCGCGGGTAGACATGCCCTTGGCGTACATGGCGATAATCTGCTCTTCCA
>CAZIYV010000058.1:8792-18530 GCA_964543575.1 uncultured Pelotomaculum sp. | reverse complement strand
GGGAAGTTTACAAGTACATCTGCGATTTCGCCTACTTTAAGACCTACTACTTGCTCTTCAAAGCCCGGAATAAAAGTATTTGATCCCAATTCTAGCTGATAGTCTTCCCCGGCTCCACCCGGAAAAGCTTCCCCATCTACAAAACCTTCAAAGTCGAGGGTAACCGTATCACCAAGTTCAGCAGGTTCATCGACCTTTTCCACTAATTGAGCATAACGGGCGGACATTTCCTCCATATGGTTGTCAATATCTTCTTCGCTAAGCTTGACAGCCGGGACCTCGATCGCTAGCCCTTCTAACTGGCCCAAAACAACTTCAGGCTTTACTGCAACTTTAGCATTGAACTTCAGGATATTATCAGCTTCCATTTCTTCGATGTCAAACTCGGGTTGGGCAATAGGATCTATGTTCAATTCTGCCAATGCTTGCTCGTAAGCATCTGGAACTACAATTTCAAAGGCATCTTCAAAGAGAATCTCTTTGCCAAAGTGTGCTTCCAAAAGCTCTCTGGGTACTCTCCCTTTCCGGAAGCCAGGTATAGATACTTGCTTTACTACCTTTTTATAGGCTTTTTGCAGACCTACTTCAAAGGCTGCTGCTTCCACCTCTATATGTAGGTAGGCCTCACTGTTCTCTATTTTTTCTAACTTAGCACTCATTTATGCTCCTCCTAACTCAAATTAAAAATCAATTATTTAAACTGCCAATCAACCCTAAATAAAACCAGAACCATGCTCTAAATGCAAAACACGAGACCCTCCTAAAGAAATGTACCCTAATTTCGCTTAAAATACAACACCCCGGCGCAAGCCGAGGGCTTAATGATTTTATGGAGCGGAAGACGAGATTCGAACTCGCGACCCTCGCCTTGGCAAGGCGATGCTCTACCACTGAGCTACTTCCGCACAATATATATTGTACAATATTAAATTATTTTGTCAAGAACAGTGTAACTGTATTAACCAGACAAAATGCATCTTTGTAATACACTAATCTAGCGAAATATAGATTAGCACAACCCAGCCGGCTTTGTCAACCCGTAGGCACTGGAAAGTATCAGTTATTTGATAATTCCAAAAAAAGGAGCCCTGTTTTTATTGTCGAATAAACAAGAAAAAACAGTGGAGTGGTACATACGTCTGACTTCAAGCAAAGACAACCCTGGCTCGATATCGCCAAAGGAATAGGCATCACGGCTGTTGTTTTAGGACACTCGGGCAGCGGCATCGCTTATTATCTATACTGGTTTCATATGCCGCTCTTTTTTATCATCAGCGGGTATCTGTTTAAACCACAGGAGGATTGGGCGGCACTCTCCAACTGGCTTTATAAACGCACATGCCAGTTGCTTATACCCTATTTATCTTTTCTTATAATCATAGTAACAGTCGAGTTTTACCTGGGTAACAGGTGTTTTGACGCCTATAAAGTAGCCAGCAGCTTTTCTCTTAACTTTTTCCCCGGGGGAAAATTCATTGGCGGTTTTTATACAACTTTTTGGTTTATAACATGTCTATATGTTACCCAGCTTATTTTTGCGTTGATGTACAAGTCGATCAAATCACCCGCCTGGTGTCTTTTTATAATAGCCGTCGCATATCTTTTAGCTCACTATCAATCAGCCATGGCCGATACACACCCTTTAAAAATACCCTGGGATATAGATGTGGCCTTGTTAACACTTTCTTATTACGCTTTTGGTTTCTACGCCAAAAAAATGATCAAACAAGTTCATGCCGCTATATCAATGCTTTCGGTTGCTTTTTCTATTGGGTTGGTTATATGCAGTCTCTTTGGCCTTTTTTACTATTCAATAAATATTAAGTACGGTACATGCAGCCATTTACTGATGGATCTTGTGATACCAATTGTGATAACAGTTGCTTTGCTTTCAATTAGCCAAAGATGTTCTTACTTTAAAACCGGCAACGTCTTCTCGATATTAGGGAAATATTCTCTGCCCGTTATGTACCTCCACTTACCAGTAAACATAATATTACATAACTACTTTAATTATAATTATGGATATCTTTCGTTTGCCCTTATTGGCCTGGTCATTCCTACCTTGGCAGGGCTGATATTTGACCGTTTTCAATTGACAAGAATACTCCTGCTGGGGTGTTCTGATACTCCGGTTATTCCAGAGAGAATTTTCAACTGGCGTTTAATTCGTAATATATAATAGTATAATTGCAATGAAACACAAAAACTTGCTATTTATTACCGATTAATTTGATTCAAATGATATAATAGTAAAATGCATGATAAAAAAATACAAAATAAGGTTTCCCCTTATATGGTATGGTGAATTCAAATTGTTACTTATTTGGCTTAATTTTGTTAAGCCAAATTTTTTGCTATAAATAAGTTATATGACTCAACATGATAAGGTTATTAATTATGCATCACATTATCTGTTACTATTACGAGTAATTACCTAACATAAAATCTTTTTTAAGGGTAATTATAAGAACAGGCCCAGGAAATCAAAATACCTTAAAAAAGAAAGGAGGTCAGTCTAAATGTCTAGAAACACTAATCAAACTGTGGTACCCGGGGCAAAAAATGCGCTTAACCAAATGAAATTTGAAATCGCTAATGAACTCGGCATTTCAAACTATGCACAAATGGATAAGGGAACACTGCCCAGCAGGATGAATGGCTATGTGGGAGGTAACATAACCAAAAGGTTAGTTGCCCTTGGTGAATCCGCTCTGGCTAACAACGCGCCCCAAGGTTAATCCAAAGTGATTTGATTTCTTTAATATATACTACTCGGTTTTTCTCTAAAAGAGGATTAGTTTTCTAATCCTCTTTTAGTTTTCCATCGCACACGAAACAAAAACTTTTTCAGCTTTAAAATTCAATATTTTCTATACTAATGCTTAATCCACAGCAAAAAAAATCCGCTTGAAAAAGCGGTAAAAGGAGGATTTATATGAAACGGTGCAGTGCACCGGTGTTTGTAATGATTCTAACCTTAGATTATTAAAAGCACCTTAAAATCCTGTGAAGTTTTTATGAACTTTCTATGTTCTAAAATCGTTGTGTGATAAAAACAACCGCCTAGTTTAGGCGGCTGTTTTGAAATATATAGGGGATGTGAACAAAAGTGCCCAAAAGCAAATCCGGACAAAAAAAATAAACCCCGGAGGGCTTGTTGTAACTGGTGCCACGGGTCGGAATCGAACCAACGACACGCGGATTTTCAGTCCGCTGCTCTACCAACTGAGCTACCGTGGCAAAAAAAATGGCGGAGCTGACGAGAGTCGAACTCGCGATCTCCTGCGTGACAGGCAGGCATGTTAGGCCACTACACCACAGCTCCGTATTCATCCGCGATACCGCCTTTTACCAGCAGGTCATCGCTGACATAGTATAGTATAACTAATCCGTCGTTTTAAGTCAAATGGTATTTTTATTTAGTATTATTCTTCCTGCCCAGGGTAAGTATCGTCTCACGCACAATCTTTGCCGCCAGAAGCGCGGTCCTCTCGGAAGGATCATATAGCGGGCTGACTTCAACCAGATCAAACCCTACAACATCTAATTCACTTAGCATGTGAACCGCCCGCATGATCTCCCTGACCGTACATCCACCCGGTTCCGGGGTTCCGGTGCCAGGGGCATAGGCCGGGTCTACAACGTCTATATCCAGAGAAACATATACCGGTCTTCCTTTGATCAGCGGCAGGATTTCTATAAGCGGCTCCACAACCTTGTCTATAAAGATATTGCATTTTCTGCGGGCGAAATCAAACTCTTCTCTTGTACCTGAGCGAATGCCGAACTGGTAGAGATTCTCCCCTCCAATCAACTCCACGACCCTGCGCATAACAGTGGCATGGGAAAAACGCTCACCATAGTATTCATCTCTTAAATCGGTATGGGCATCAAAGTGGATTACAACAAGACCAGGGTTTGCACTCGCCACTTCTTTAATAGAAGCATATGAAATCAAATGCTCGCCGCCCAGAACCAGCGGAAATTTACCGCCGGCAAGTATTTCGGCGGTTACAAGGCCAATCCGGCGAAGACTTTCCTGGACCGCCCCAAACGGAAGAATTGCATCCCCGGCATCGTAATAACTATAGTCAGCGAGATCCTGGTCAAGGTCAACGCTGTACTCCTCCAGACCATGCGACACCTGGCGGATCCTCTGCGGACCCTGCCTGGTGCCAGGCCGGAAACTTACTGTAAAATCCATGGGCGCGCCGATAATAACTATACCGGCGTGATCATAATTCTCGGTGCTGCCAATAAAACAACCAGGACACCTTTCCGTAAACTCCAGCATCTTTAGGCCTCCAACATCATCACTTGGCTATATGATTTCCCTTTACTGTCCCAACAATTCCTGTACAAATGGAGGCAGGACAAAACAGGTCCGGTGAATGGCCGAGCTGTAATATCTTGTATTTAGGTCAGGTGTCCGCACAGTATCCGTATTACATGGGTCGTACTTTTTTGAACCAATGGTAAAGGTCCAAAGCCCTCCCGGATAGGTGGGAATATTAGCCAGAAAGAGGCGGGTTAACGGGAAAATCCCTGATATATCCTTGATCAGCCGTGGTATAAGATCACGGTTGAAAAAAGGTGACTCGGTCTGGGCGACAAAAATACCGTCTTCTTTAAGAGAGTTAGAGATGTCGTTGTAGAATGAGGCGCTGAAAAGCCCTTTTGCAGGCCCTATTGGATCAGTAGAGTCTACCATGATCACATCATAGGTATTTTTGTTGTCCCTGACATGTTTTATGCCATCATCTATGATGATCTCCACCTTGGGGTGATCCATGGCACAGCTGATTTCAGGCAGGTATTTGCGGGAGGCCTCAACAACAGCGCCATCTATCTCACAGTGAACAACCTTTTCAATAGTCTGGTGCTTCACTATCTCCCGCACCGCCCCACCGTCACCGCCGCCTATCACCAGCACACGCCTGGGAGCGGCGTGGGTGTTCAGCGCCACATGAGTGATCATTTCATGGTATATAAATTCGTCCAGCACCGTAGTTTGAATAATATTGTCCAAGACCAGCATGCGCCCATATTGCTCTGTGTCTAGAACAGCCAAACTCTGAAACGGCGTCTTCTCCTGGTGTAAAATTTTTTTAGTACGGCAAGAAGTTTTTACATTCTTCGTTTGATATTCAGTAAACCATATATCGAGTTTGGAATCCAAGTCTCACGCCTCCGATTTCATGTTTTTTTATTAATACCAGAGAGGTACCGCTGCCAGGGCGCAGCCAATCTTCTCCACGCAATGTTCTGTTGCTGCGATCTTTGTGCCTTTCAACTCCATCCCTCTGGTTTCAAAAGCTTCTGCCAACATTCTTTCTATTGCCTGTGTCGCATCTTCTTTACTGCATTTACCGGAGTATTCCATAATAACCCCGAAAGTGTCATTTGAAAAGCCGACACCCACCGCGGCGGCAATAAGCTCACCGGGAACATCGCTTATGATATAGCCATAAGCGGTAGGGACAAGCGAACCAGGCGGAATTTCCATGCCCGGACAGTATGTCACGCCGGGAGGCAGGATACTGGTAACCCGCATAAGATTTAAATTACCGATTCTTCCTTTAAGCAGGGCATTGTCAAACGCGTTTAAAGGATTTTTCCCCTCAGAACTCCCAGCTGTAACAAAAAACTTTTTAGGAGTTGGCAGCATTATCAAACCTCCTCATTTTTGTTGGTCGCTGCAACAACATACAATATTATATCAAAATAGAACAAAAAGTTAACCCGGGTTTTGTCCTTTTAAAAAAATTATCCCCATAAAAATAAGAATAATTAATAATTTTCGCGGGCAGTATATAAACTGCCAAAAAAACAAGGGGGGGATTAATATTGCTTAAAACAGTAATTGGGCTATTCGACTCGCGTGACCAGGCTGAAAAGGCAGCTACAGATTTGCGCGGTAGTGGTTTTAACGATGAAATATCCATTCTTGCCTCAGATAAAGGTAAAGAGAAAACTTCGGGAAATTATTTTAATGACACCAGTGAAACACACAGTATCAATTCGGGCCTGTCCACAGGTGGATTGCTCGGTGGACTGGCTGGCCTGGGCATGGGGGTTGGCGCTCTGGCCATCCCGGGCATCGGACCGCTTATCGCTGCCGGCCCAATCGCCGGACTGCTGTCAGGAGCATTTACGGGCGGCATAGCGGGTGGTCTGATCGATTGGGGTATTCCAGCAGACCGGGGTAAGTTTTATGAAGGTAAAATCCGGGAAGGGAAGATCCTTACCTCTGTGCGCACCGATGAAAACAAGATCAACTCTGCGGCTGATATTCTGCGCCGCAATGGAGCACGCGACGTCGAAATCCACTAACCATTTTAGTCGTTGGATGTCAGTCGTCAGACGTCGGTATATTCTGTGTTTCTTGGTGGTCTTGATAATAGGGTGATTTATCCGTAAATACAGGTGCGGCTCTAGCCGCACCTGTGTCTCACTTCCACGTCCCACTTCCCACGTCTCATTTCTCACGTCCCAGCATCCCGAGATATATATCCCTGTAAATCATAGCGTCTTCAGCCTGCCGGCCAGCTGATTCACAAATTATAGTCGGAGTTAAATCTCTTTCCGCTATCAGTTCGGCCAGGGGAGTAAAGTCTGGCCCGAAACGGGTTTCAAGTGTAGTCCAGTGCTTTTTTTCACCAGCGCCGGTGAACTCTACCGGGCTGAAATGGATATGAAGGTTTTGCAGGTACTCCCCGCCTAAACTCTTCTCCACCAGGTCCAGCACCGCGGCAAAAGGTAATTTACCGGTGAAACCGCCTCCGCTGATGGCATGCATGTGTCCGAAATCAATTGCAGGCACTATCTCTCTCCCCAGTTCGCATAATTCAAGAATTTCCTCCAGTGAGCCCAGTTGATTTATCTTGCCCCCGGTCTCGGGAGCAAGGAGTATGCCTGTTAGCCCTTCTTCCCTTGCTTCGTCTAATATCTCCTTTAAAAAAGCTTTAGCTGATACAAATATTTCCCTGCGATTCTCCCCTTTTCCAGCCCCAGGGTGAAAAACCACGGTTTTTGCCCCCATCAGCCGGGCGGCTCTTAAAGATTTGAGCAGGTGCCCCCTGGTTTTTTGGCGCATTACAGGATCTTTCGTGCTGAGATTAATGTAATAAGGGGCATGTACACTTAACTGTATACACCTCTCAGCAGCTAGCCGGCCCAGCCTGCCAGCCATATCATCGCTGATGTTCACACCACGAGTGCACTGGTACTCGAAAGCGTTCAGCCCCAGTTTCTCCAGCCATTCGGGCATTTCCAGCGAAGATTTGTAGCCCTGGGCGTAAAAAGAAGCGGAAGCCCCCGCGGGACCAAAACGAATATCCATTTAAATACCTCCGAGCAAGTGTATTTTAATTACAAAAGGAGGAAATTTCCAATTGTTCCAGAAATTTATATATAAAAACAACACGGGGTGCTCGACATGCGGAAACTAAAAATGATAACAATTGGACTTCTACTAATTCTACCTTTATTTCTCCTTGGTCATTCCGGTATCCTGCCTGCTTCCGGGCGGTTGGTCGGAATGCAAAATGACACTTTGGTCTATGCCAGGAGCACGGACTCCACCATCCTTGATCCGGCTTTTTCTCTGGACGATGAATCAAACAAGGTGATAACAAATATATTTGAAGGCCTGGTGCGTTTCAAACCTGGCACAGCCACCATAGAACCCTGTCTCGCCGAGGCCTGGCGCGTCTCTTCAGACGGGCGGGAGTGGACCTTTTATCTAAGAAAAAACATCAAGTTTCATGACGGAACACCTTTTAATGCAGAAGCGGTGCGTTTCAGTGTGGAGAGACAGATGCCTGCCCAGCGCAGCGATCGCTCCTCATACGCATCTTTTACCTTCGGCATGGTCGACAGCATTATAACTCCCGACCCTTACACTGTTAGATTCATCCTAAAATTCCCATACGCCCCTTTTCTGAACAACCTGGCTATGGCTTCTTCAGCCCCTATAGTCAGCCCCACCGCAGCTGCCGCTATGGGGGAGGCCTTCAGCGAAAAACCTATAGGCACGGGGCCGTACCGCTTTGTCAGCTGGGAAAAGGGTAAAAGCATAACTTTAAAAGAAAACAGGGATTACTGGGGTAAGCTGCCCGATTGTCCTACTCTGGTTTTCACCGTCATTAAAAACAGCAGGCTGCGTTCACTCGCGCTGAAAATGGGACTGGTCGACATTATCGATGGGATATCCTCTGCTGATGCCCGCTTTTTAGAGCAAAATGGCTGCATCGTTTTGCAAAAAAACGGTCTGGACTTGAATTATCTGGGCTTTTTTACCGACAAAAAACCTTTTGACAACCCGGCCCTCAGAAAGGCCATCAGTATGTTAATCGACCGCAAACAAATAATCGAGGGGCTATTTCAGAATTCTTCCATTGAAGCAAACTGCCCCCTGCCCCCTGGTGTGCTTGGTTATGACCCCAATATCCGCCCTATTCCCTATGATCCCGCTGGAGCAAAGGAATTGCTGGCCAGTAACGGTTATGCGGAAGGGTTAAAAATTAAAATCATTACTTATAATAATCCCAGGCCTTATAACCCCGCCGGAGGAGAAAAACTGGCTGCGACACTGCAGGCGGAACTGACTAAAGCCGGCGTCGAAACCGAGGTTAGGTCATATCCGTGGGAGCAGTATAAAGAAGCCTTGCTGCAAGAGGAAGGAAACGCTTTTCTCTACGGTTGGATCAGCGACAACGGAGATCCGGACAACTTTCTTTATACCTTGCTTTCATCAGCCCAGATCGAAAGCGGCCTCAACACCGCCCGCTACAGAAACAGTGAAGTCGATCTGCTTCTGGCCAGAGCCCAGCAGGAAACTGAGCCGGTTTTGCGGGAGCAAATTTACCGCAGCGCTTTAAAAATTGTTGTTAATGACGCTCCGTGGCTTTTTCTAAACCACAGCCTTAAACTTTATGCCACCTCAACCAGGGTTGAGGGCTTCGTTCCCCATTTCGCCAGCTTTTCTCCTCTGAATAATTGTAAAAGCAGCCGGTAATTAACGATATATTTGCAAATTTTAAAAGTGGAAATAATAAATTTCTAATACCACAATATACCACTAATAACCTTCGGGTGTCTGTAGAATAATATCTGCAAAAGGCGTGACTTTTAGCCTAAAACTAGCAAGGAGGAACAAAATGGACATTTATCAACTCCAGAGGCAGATCCAGGATCTGCGCCAAGAAGTAAACACCATTAACCAGGTTGCCAGCCAGCTACTGCGTTCGGAGGCTACCAACGCGGCACAACTCCAGCAACTGCATCAACATGAGGTGAACGCCTCCCAGCAGCTGCACACTATTCAACAGCTGTGCAACCGCCTGAACCAGGATGTCAATGTTATCAGCAATGTGGCAAATCAAGTAACTTCTCAGATGTTTACCAAGCCTATGACCAGCGGTCAGTTTGGCGCATACAGCCAGCCCACTACGGGACAATTTGGAACTTTTAGCCCGAGCATTACCGCCGGCTTATACAATCCGTCCCAGCAAGGCATGATGGGTATTCCGAGTAATATCGCCAGCACCTATACCACCAATTTAGGAACTGGCTTCAGTCCTTTTGCCAGCAATATCCGGCTGGATACTCCGCAGCAGCAGATGCAGACCAGCCAGTATGGAACTTCCGGTTTTACCAGCAGTCCTTTCGCCAGCAACATCCGGCTGGATACTCCGCAGCAGCAGATGCAGACCAGCCAGTATGGAACTTCCG
>CAZIYV010000058.1:0-8692 GCA_964543575.1 uncultured Pelotomaculum sp. | reverse complement strand
CATCCGGCTGGATACTCCGCAGCAGCAGATGCAGACCAGCCAGTATGGAACTTCCAGTTATGCCAGCAATCAATTCGCTCCTTACAGCGCCAGCCAGCTCAGTGCTTCAGCCCTGCCCACGACGGGTCTTTTGAGCCAACCCCTGGCCTCAAACCAAAACATGGGCATGTACAGCAGTTTCTGATAAAAACAACCAGGGGCCTTCACAAGGCCCCTTTTTATTATTATATCGAGTATTTTTCTATTAATCAGACATTTATAACCCCTTAACATAAATATCCATATTAAATATAATTAAACTATATTCTTCCAGGATAAAGGGGGTTGTAATTTGGCCAAAATTTTGCGTGAGGGAGCATCTTATACTCAGCGTGACATTGTTGAAATACTGAGTGAGTTTTCAGCTTTTAAAGACAGGGTTGTTAAGAAATTCAGAGAACTGGCCAAGGAATTAGAAGGCAAAACCAATGAACATGACCGGTTGGTAAACCGCTACTTAACCTCGACTGATTACGCCCGGGAAATTGCCGGAAAAAAACACAAGCCGCAGGACCAAAATCAAAAAATCACCCAAACCGTACACAGCCCCGCGGCAAAACCGCGGGGCAAAATTTTCTGAGCACATTACTCGCCCCTGGCTGTAACCTCCACTTCTATGGTATCCCCATCCCATTTATCCGTATACGAGTTTTCAGCGTAGTATCTCATGACAAACTCCCCAACTTTTCTGCAGATATAGTAGTTGACCGAACCGGCAATAAACATCCCGATAAAAGGGATGATCCGCAAAATAGTTCGCTGCGACGCCCTGATACCCAAAGCCAGAAGCGCCTGCTCAATCAAACGGTTAAAGGCCTGCCCGGAAAGCCTCCTTACGGTTAACCCGGTCAAACCTCTCCCGGCGGCGCCCGCGCCCACCGAGGATACCAGCACCCAGACCGCCTCCCGCGATGTCCCTTCCGTGTCAATGTCCCGGTTGTGCAGTACAGCAATTTCCAGGATCAACTCGGTAATAAAATAACCCATTGCAGTCATATCCAGGAGCGTCCCGCCGATTATGGCCACAACTGTGCCAAGCACCGGAACCGCGCCGGGCAGGGCTGTTAAAGCGCCGGCGGTGGCACACCACCTGCATTTTTTCTTAATCATCATCCGGCAAATATCTTCACTGGAGAGGTTCTTTTTTTTCTTTCTAATCTTAGCTACCCGTTTTTTGATATCTTTCTTATTCATGTGGTCAAACGGGTTAAATATAAGCACGCAGGCCAACTCCTCTACTTTCGCTTCTGATAGAGTTCACCGCCGTCACAGCAAAATCCTACCGCTATTATGCCGGAAATACCCGTTTTTCTTTCCGCCTGTCTTTCATAATACTAACATTGCATCTCAGGCTTTGTTATGGTAATATGAAAATGCTCAAAAAAGCAAATAAGTTTGGGCCTATAGCTCAGTTGGGAGAGCGCCTGGCTCGCATTCAGGAGGTCAGGGGTTCGAGTCCCCTTAGGTCCACCAGTAATAGCAAGGCCCCGAGAAATCGGGGCTTTTTGCATTGGTTCAATTGAAAGTTATCCGCTATTAGACAACATTGCCATATGGATAAAAAAGCTATATCATGGATTTACCATGGGAAAGGGGTAATGAGATGACAATCGAAGAGCGTTACAGACAAAGATACAAATCAGGGGACACTCCTTGGGACGTCGGCCAGGCAGATTTCAATCTTATTGAAGTTGTGACCAAGAAACCTATTCTGAGCTGCAAAGTCTTAGATATTGGCTGTGGAACCGGAGACAATTCTTTATGGCTTGCTCAGAACCACTTTCAGGTTATTGGTACGGATACCTCGGACATTGCTCTGGAGAAGGCAAGAGAAAAAGCTTCTAAAGCCAGCGTTGAATGCGATTTCATGCTTGTTGATTTTCTTAAGAACAAAATTGAAGGGGCTCCTTTTGGTTTTGTATTTGACAGAGGCTGTTTTCACTCATTCAGTTCTGAAAATGATCGAAGAAGTTTTGCCCAAAATATCGCTGCTCACTTGGAAGAAGCTGGCCTGTGGCTGACAATCGCCGGCAACGCTGATGAGCATCGCCAAGTTCCTGGTCCACCTCAACGGACTGCAGGAGATATAGTCTTGGCAGTGGAGCCCTATTTTGAGGTTCTTTCACTTACATCCAGCCATTTCGGATCTAATCGTCCAAATCCACCCAGAGCCTGGAGGTGCCTGATGAAGAAACGGCATGTCACGTAATCACTGCTTGGCGGTCATAAGTCTCCTCTAAAAATTCATTTACAAAATCTACTGTGCCATGTACAATAATTACAACTCCACAACTTTCCATGGAGGTGACGACCTTGAAGAAAGAATACGAAAAGCCTGAATTGATAGAGTATGATGATTTAAAGACCGTTACTGCAGGCGGATACAGTGGTAAAGGCTAGAGCTGGAAACAGCTCTTTTTTGTTTGCCCTCATCCCTCGGGATGTCCATCATTCCAGTCAAGTATTTAGAGGGGGATTGCAATGAAATTGACAGTGTATCATGACGGGCAGTTCTGGGTTGGTGTGTTTGAAGAACTAGCAGAAAAAAAATGGCTTTTAAAAACAGAAAAGGCCAAGAAACGGCATCGTGGAAGATAACTGTCTGACAATACCCGTGCACCCGGGTATTTTTCCTTTTTGAAGTATATTTAGGTTCGGATTTGCCAAGTTTAAGAGGAACCTTTAAACGTCTGCACTAGCAGAAATTTTAATGCTTCTTACTCCGGGGCTCACACAATCCTTTAAATAATTCAGTGGTTCAGTGGAAGGCGCTTTAAATCTGACAAAGAATGTAGTTCCCGCAGCACCGGTCTCCACGTCTATTTTGGCATTGTGGCTGGCCGCGATACTGTAGCAGACCGCCAGGCCCAGACCAGTGCCGTTATCCTTGGTGGTAAAGAAGGGTGTGCCGATCTTCTCCAGCACATCCGGCTCTATGCCTTTGCCAAGATCCCGCACCGCTAAAACCACCCAGTCGTCTTCTCTAAAAGTTTTGATTAGCAGTATGCCGCCCGGCAGCATTGCTTCCATGCCATTGCGGGCCAGATTGAAAATTAACTGGCGGATTTCTTTTTCATCAAGAGGCAGATCAGGTATATCCCGCAGTTCAAGTTCGATTTGTTTATCAGCAACCCTGCCGTCCGCCTCAATTAATGGAAATATAGCCCTGACTATCTGGTTAAGGTTCTGGCTCTTCAGTTCAACCACCCTGTTTTTAGCCAGGGAAAGGTACTCGGTGATTATTGAATTTGCCCTGTTTAGTTCATCTATCATTAAACTGAAATACTCATTATACTTGGCGCACTCTTCCTTAGCACTGAGCAACTGCAGAAAACCCTTGACTGTAGTCATAGGGTTCCTGATTTCATGGCCAATGCCGGCCGCCATTTCTCCCACCAGGTTTAACCGGTCAAGCCGGGCTATTTCCTTTTCCATCTGCTTGCGCTCGGTCATTTCCCACTGAAGCTGTTCGTTGGCCATTTTTAGTTCGGCGGTACGCTCTTTAACCATATCTTCAAGGTGTTCACGGTACTTCCCTAGTTCATCTTCCATCTCTTTCTGTTCGGTGATGTCTCTCCATATGCAATTGGTCTGCTTGAAGGATCCATCCGGGTTGTAGCTGATCTTGCCGTCCAGCAAAATATTGATCAGAGCGCCATCTTTACAAATTAATTCATATCCAACATCACGCAAAGCGCCGCATTCCTTGAAACGCGGGAAAAGCCGCTGATACTGGGCGATGCTGGCCGTGGTCATGATATCACTGAACGGGCGGCCAATGATCTCACGGCGCTTGTAGCCAAGTACATTGAGAAAAGCCTGATTCACTTCGATGAAGCAGCCCTCGCTGTTCAATGACTGGTAGGGCACAGGTGAACCTTCATAGAGATGGCGGAAGCGCAGCTCGCTTTTTCTTATTTCGTAGTTGGCCTGCATCAGTTCCTGGGAGTTTATCTCGATAGACCTGGCAAGCATACCGCGGTCGGTGTCTGATTCCCAGTAAGCATTGTTGACTGCGTCAAAAAAATCTTGCCAACCTTCAGGAATTACAAAAGAATCACCAAAAAACCGCGCTATCTGACGTCTTAACAGACTGTGAAGCCGCTTCACTGGTGATTCCTCCCCTGAAAAATTACAAATAAACAATCATAAATACATTTTACTTATTTGTCGATTCAAAAAACTTAATTTATACAATACGCGACATTTATCCTTCGGGAATATTGTCGAATTATGAAATATTAAAAAATTATTTTTCAGCAACTTTAGTTAAACTAATAGGCGCGGTCTGGCTTCAGCCCCACGCCTATACTTAATCTACAGTCTTATAGTTATCTCCTTTTTAAACGATCGATTTCCTCCTGCATTGCCTCGATCCTTTCCAGCAAATCCAAAATTATGGCTGCCCCGCTGAGATTTACGCTGAGATTATCGCGCAATCGCTGCAGCTTCAGTAGACGTGAGGCATGACTTAACCGCACGTGGCCCTGCCTTACTTCCACCACACCGTATTCAGCCAGCCGCAGGGCCAGTTCCGGGTGTATAGGCAGGCTGTTCAGATCAACCCAGCCATCTTCTTCACCTGTGGCCAGAGTGTGGCGGTAAATCTGCAGATAGTATTTTTTCATACCGTCACACCCCCTTGCTCAGCGCGGCTAACTGCCGGTATAATTTCTCTTCTTCTTCCGTGAGGCGTTCGGGGATATCGATTCTTATTAACACGTATTCATCGCCGCGCCCCTTCTGGTGAGGCAGTCCTTTGCCCCGCAGCCGCAGTTTTTTGCCGGCTCTGGCGCCCGGCGGCACTTTCATCAGCACCGGGCCGTCCAGTGTGGGAACAGATACCTGATCACCCAGCACAGCCTGTTCCGGCCGTAAAATAACTTCGGTTTCCAAGTCCTCATCTTTTACCTTGAAGACTGAGTGGGGCAAAAGTCTTATCTTGAGATAAAGGTCACCTGCCGTTCCCCCGGCCTGGCCTTCGCCTCCCTGTCCTTTCAGCCGGATCCGGCTGCCGTCGTGGACGCCGGGAGGGATCTTTACGGTCAAAGTTTTTAAGCCCGCCGTTTCTCCGGTTCCGCCGCACCTGCGGCAAAAGGTGTTATTCTCCACCCCAGTTCCACCACAGACCTGACATGATTCCCTGGTGGAAAGCTGAAGTGATTTCTCTCCGCCGCGGTATGCTTCTTCAAGCGTCAGTTCCAGTTCGCTTTCCACATCCCGGCCGCGCACCGGACCGGTGCGCCGGGTTGTTCTGGCGGAGCGCCCGAAAGGCGCGCCGCCGCCAAAGAGGGTTTCAAAGAAGTCGCTGAAGCCGCCTGCCCCGCCGCCCTGGTTGGTATAGAAGCTAAAACCATCCATGTCGGGAGGCGGCCGGAAATCCTGGCCATCCCGCCAGTTGGCGCCAAGCCTGTCGTACTTCGACCGCTTTTCTTTGTCGCTTAAAACCTCGTAAGCTTCATTGATCTGCTTGATTTTTTCTTCCGCTGCCTCTTTATCCTTACCGGTGTGGAGATCGGGGTGCCATTTACGGGCCAGCTTGCGGTAAGCTGTTTTAATCTCCTTTTCAGTGGCGCCGCGGCTGACACCTAAAATCTCGTAGTAGTCACGAAACGCAACACTCATTCAATCCTCACCGGCCTTTCGCTACCCTGACCCGGGCCGGCCGCAGCAAATCACTGCCAAACCGGTAGCCGCGGGACAATTCCTCGGCTACATGACCCGGAAGGAAATCATGATTTTCCAAATAACCAATACCCTCATGCTCACAGGGGTCAAATAGCTTGCCCAGACTTTCAATAATTTCCAGCCCGTGCCGCCGGAGCAGATCAAAAAACTGCTGGTAAACCATTTGCAGACCCTGCCTCACTTGCTCATCCCTGATCTGTCCAAATGCTCTTTCAAAATTGTCCAGGACGGCGATAAGCTCCTTAATCAATTCCCTTTTACCGCGAGCAGAGTTATACTCTATGTCCCGCTCCACCCGCTTGCGGTAGTTGTCAAAATCAGCCAGGGTTCGCAGGTGGCGGTTTTTTTCTTCCTGCAGTTCCTCGCGCAGGGCCAAAACTTCATCCCGCGGCGCGTCGCTTTCCTGTCTGCTCATCGGTGACCTCCTGACAGCTTGGTATTCTACTTTTCCTCAAACTCGGCGTCCACCACGTCTTCACCATGCTGCGGCCCAGCGCCGCCACCTCCGGCAGGCCCCTCACCCGTCTGCTGGTAAGCGGACTGGGAAAGTGAGTGGGCCGCCTGCTGCAGGTCGCCCTGCAGGGTGCGGATACGGTCAATAGGAGCGTTTTCTTTTAAAGCTGTTTTCAGGTCGCCCAGCAGTTGCTCCACACGAGCCTTCTCGTGCACTGGCACCTTGTCGCCCAGATCTTTGATCTGGCGCTCGACCTGATAGGCCAGGGAATCGGCCTCATTGCGCGCTTCTACTTCCTGTTTATGCTCTTTGTCTTCAGAAGCGTGAATCTCCGCTTCATGCACCATGCGGTCGATCTCAGACTTGTTCAGGCTGGTGGAACCGCTGATGGTTATGGTCTGCTCCTTGCCTGAGCCTTTGTCCCTGGCGCTTACTTTCAGGATGCCGTTGGCGTCAATATCGAAGGTTACTTCGATTTGCGGTATGCCTCTGTGCGCCGTGGGAATACCGTCAAGCTTGAACTGTCCCAAGGAGCGGTTATCCCTGGCCATTTCCCGTTCACCCTGCAAAACGTTAATATCCACCGCCGGCTGGTTGTCTTCGGCGGTGCTGAAAATCTGGCTGCGCCTTACGGGAATGGTGGTATTGCGCTCGATAATCCTGGACATGACGCCGCCCAGAGTTTCCACACCCAGAGAAAGAGGTGTGACGTCCAGCAGTATAACATCCTTCACTTCACCCGCTAGCACACCACCTTGAATAGCCGCGCCGATGGCCACTACCTCATCAGGGTTGACCCCCATGTGCGGGTCCTTGCCGCCGGTCAGTTGGCGGACCAGTTTTTGCACAGCCGGGATACGGGTCGACCCGCCGACCAGAATAACTTCGTCAATGTCTTTCTCCGATAGCTTCGCGTCAGCCAGGGCCGCTGTTACCGGACCACGGCAGCGCTCCACCAGGTGTGCTGTCAGGTCGTCAAACTTCGCCCTGGTCAATTTCGTGTCCAGGTGTTTTGGCCCGTTGGCGTCGGCAGTGATAAAAGGCAGGTTGATCTGGGTCTCCATGGTCGTGGACAGTTCCATTTTAGCTTTTTCCGCCGCCTCAATCAACCGCTGCAGAGCCTGTTTATCATTGCGCAGGTCAATACCGTAATCCTTTTTGAATTCGTCGGCGAGCCAGTCAACAACTTCCTTGTCAAAATTGTCGCCCCCCAGGTGAGTATCACCGTTGGTGGACTTGACCTCAAACACCCCATCCCCGACATCCAGGATGGACACGTCAAAAGTCCCGCCGCCCAGGTCAAAAACCATAATTGTTTCGTTGGCCTTTTTATCAAGCCCATAAGCCAGGGCTGCCGCAGTCGGCTCGTTGATAATGCGCAGCACGTTCAGCCCGGCAATTTTACCGGCGTCTTTGGTGGCGTTGCGCTGGGAGTCGTTAAAATATGCCGGCACGGTGATCACCGCGTCAGTCACTTTTTCACCCAAATACTTGGATGCGTCATCCACCAGCTTGCGCAGGATCAGTGCCGAAATTTCCTCAGGCGCCATCTTTTTGCCGCGGATATCAAAACGCACCGCGTCATTGGGACCGGATGTTACCAGATAAGGAACGAGCTTTCTCTCATCGGTCACCTCGGAATAGCGGCGGCCGATGAAACGCTTCACTGAATACAATGTATTCTCAGGATTTAAAACAGACTGGCGCCTGGCAACTTTGCCGGCCAGTCTTTCTCCGTCATCTTTGAAGGCAACAACTGAAGGCGTAGTGCGATCACCTTCTGTGTTGACAATTACAGTCGGCTTACCCCCTTCCATAACCGCTATAACGGAGTTGGTGGTTCCCAGGTCAATGCCTACAGTCTTTCCCATAGCTCAAACCTCCCTGTCATTAAGAATAATAATTATACCCAAGTTGTTTGGTAATATACCCCAAGCTTAAAGTAAAATTATTAAAAAATAATAATAAATTCATTAAATCCTGATTAATTTTTACCTTTAATGAAAAATAAAAAAGCCCCGTTCTCAGGGCTTCTGTTTCACACCGCTGTAAATAAACTGGCCAATCCTCAGGCCTTCATAGCCTCCAGCGATACCAGCCAGTCTCAGTAATTCAACCAATTCGTCAGGCATGGTGAAAGTTACGGGTTCAGCCAGCAGCTTTTCAAAAAAAGCGATAAATCTGGTTACCTTCTGCCCGGGGTCAAAATCAATTATATATAACCTGCCGCCCGGACGCAGCACACGTCTTATTTCATTAACTACGCCGGCCTGGTCGCGGAAGTGGTGCCACGCGTCGGATATCAGAACGATGTCAAATGAACAGTCCGGCAGCGGCAGTGCCTGTGCGGCAGAACGGATCAGCCGGACCGGCATCTTTTTGGCGGCGGCGTGGTTCAGCATCGCCTGGGAATAGTCTACTATAGTCACCTTTGCTCCGGCTTTGCTTAAAGCCTCAGCGTTCAGGCCGGTACCGCCGCCCAGATCAAGCAGTTCCATATCCTCTACTGGC
>CAZIYV010000057.1:0-18555 GCA_964543575.1 uncultured Pelotomaculum sp. | reverse complement strand
GGGAGGAATGCCCTGAAGCGTGTCAGGGAAGGGATCACATCGGTGATGCTCTTGATGGCGTCAATGATCAGGATGCGAGGCTGGTGTTTTTTAAGCAGTTCTTCAATTAAAACCAGGACCTGACGGGGCCCGTTTCTGCGCATAGCGCTCCCCAGATCTTGATATATAACTGAGCGCTGAAATTTGCTTTCGTCAAAGAAACTGAATTCCTGCTGGAACTTCATCACCTTTACCTGTGGTTCCGCCAGGGTTGTCAGGTAAATCACTTTGTGATCCGGCGCGGCGTTGCGAAACATCATCTGGTGCGCCATAATGGTCTTCCCCGCACCTGGACTGCCGACAAGCATTATTGTTGATCCCTCAGGAAAACCTCCCTGCAGCATTTCGTCTAATCTATCTATACCGGTCGAGATCCTTTCCAATGTCACTACGCCTCCTTTTCCAGGCAGCCATTTTGCAGCTGCTCAGTAAGTTGACAGGCCAGCTGTTTACCCACCAGGCGGCCCAGGGTAGCGACAACTAACATTACAAATTCATAAGCCACTATTTTTGCTCTCGCCGGCTCCAGTTCATCCAGCCTGTCCAGGTTAATGCCCTCTTCCGAAAATTGGATCAACTCCGCCTCGTCGTATTTTTGCTTTATCTTCCAGTGGGCGTGCTCTATGACCAGGAGCAGCACATGGATGCCAATGGCCTGCCCGACGGAAGTGAACATCTCTCCGACCATATTTTTGTAAGTAGTCAAATCCCCTATGATAACACCCCCCCCTCTGCCAGAATTGTCAAATATATGAATATTTTTGTTGATCTAAAATGTTATTTTCAATACAACTAAATATTTTCCTGCATAATCTTCTAAAAATAACATGATTAATTGACTTAAACCCCTGCATTAATCAAATTTCCAGTCAAATGTTGTTCCTATTTTGCAACGACGAAATAAACTCAAAAAAAGTCTACCCATTGCCAGGGATCGACATTTTTCACATCACCTTGGTGCTAAAATATAAATTACCCGAACAATATGGCTGCTTCTTATATGTAAACTTACGGAGGCATTTTTATGGCGCGTGTACTTGTGATAGAGGACGAACCCGGCATTGCGATGGTTCTGAAGATTGCGCTTAGTGATGAAGGCCATGAGGTTGTGACTGCATTTAACGGGTTGACCGGGCTGAAACTGCTAAACCAGGCACCCAACCCTGAAATTGTGTTCGTTGACCTAAACATGCCCGGTTTAAGCGGACGGGCTGTGATAGAAACAATGATTGGCAGGCCCGGACTTAAGGATATACCGGTTGTGATTATTTCGGGGTCCGTGCCGGACTCGCCTCATTTTCCGCCCAGGGGGACCTACAGTGCAATAATTACCAAACCTTTCGACCTTAATGATGTAATAGAAACAGCAAATTACTTGACAGGAACAGGCCAAATTCCCGGCTTGCTCAACTCCCCGGCACTTATAAGCTGAGATGTGAGAAATGGGACGTGAGACGACTCACGACCAAATTGACCCACGTCTAAAATATCCCACGACTAAATATGTCCGGATTTAATCATAAGGGGTTGACTCGACGAGAACACTTGAGTGTGACTCAGAATTTGCCTATAATTACTAAACCAGCCAACACATCTTTAATCTCTTCTTTTGACTTGGCTTTGTTTACCAAATCCCTCAGGCGGGCCGCCCCGCGCAGTCCTTTCATGTACCAGGCGGCGTGTTTGCGCATCTCCCGCACAGCCACGATCTCCCCTTTGATCATAACCAACAAGTCAAGATGCCTGAGGGCTGTGGCAGCCCTTTCTTCGGTGGTAGGGTCAGTCCTCCGTTCACCTGTCTTCAAAAAATGCACGGCCTGCGAAAAAATCCAGGGGTTGCCAAGTGCCGCCCGGCCGATCATAACACCGTCGCAGCCTGTCTGATCCAGCATGGCCAGGGCATCTTCAGGGGTCCAGATGTCCCCGTTGCCGATTACCGGAACATCCACCGCCTTTTTAACAGCGGTTATGATTTCCCAATCCGCTTTGCCCGTGTAAAACTGGGAGCGGGTGCGCCCGTGCACCGTTACCGCGCAAGCCCCCGCGTCCACCACCAGCCGGGCTAACTCTACCGCGTTTACGCAAGACTCGTCCCAGCCTTTGCGCATCTTGACTGTCACAGGCGCCTTTACCCGCTTCACAACCGCCCTTACTATTGCGGCCGCCTTCTCAGGATTTCTCATCAGAGCCGACCCTTCACCGTTTTTAACTATTTTCGGTGTCGGGCAGCCCATGTTAATATCAATGATCCAGGCGCCCCGGCCGGCCACGATTTCCGCGGCCTCAGCCATATAGCCGGGATCGGAGCCGAATATCTGCATGCTGACAGGGCCGGCCTCACCTGATATGTCCAGCAGGCTGCAGGTTTTGGTATTTCCATATAAAAGAGCCTGGTCGCTAACCATTTCGGTGTAGACCAGGCTGCAGCCGGCTTCCCTTGCTAAAATCCGGAAAGCTCTATCCGTGATACCTGCCATGGGGGCGGCTATCACCGGATTTTCCAGTTCAACGGAACCTATCTTCAACGCTGCACATTCCTCTCATAAATAAGCCGCAGTCCATACAGGGTCAGGAACGGATCGACCCGTTCAATATATAAGCTCTCCTGAGCAATCAGCCCGGCCAGCCCTCCTGTTGCGACAACCTTAGTATTTTCACCCAGTTCTTTTTTCATCCGCCTGATAATTTCATCCGCCTGCCCGACAAACCCGTAAAAGATCCCGGACTGCATGGCATTTACGGTATTTTTCCCTATCACCGCCGCCGGTTTTCCTATTTCAACCCTGGGCAGTTTGGCCGCCCTTTCAAACAGAGCTTCTGTTGAAATGCTGATGCCGGGGGCTATGGCTCCACCCATGTATTCACCTTTAGCATTTATGGCGCAATAAGTGGTGGCCGTTCCAAAATCAACAATAATCAAGGGAACGCCATACTTTTCTATACCTGCCACCGCATTTACAATCCGGTCTGCGCCGACTTCCCTGGGATTTTCGTACTTAATCGAAAGCCCAGTTTTTATGCCGGGCCCAACCACCAGTGGCGTCAGATTGAAGTATTTCTGGCAGACTCTTTCCAGCGTGAAAGTCAGCGGTGGTACCACAGTGGAAACAACCACAGCCTTAATCAAATTCTGCTCGATTCCTGAAAATGAGAACAGTTCTTTTAGCGTGATGCCGTACTCGTCAGATGTACGTTGGCGGTTTGTGGACAACCGCCAGTTAGCCGCCAATTTACTGCCTTCAAAAACACCTAAAACTATATTTGTATTGCCTACATCGACAACCAGGATCATGGCCATCCCCGCTTTCCACTATCGCTTTAAACCATTCTACCAAAGCGGTCAAGCCTATGCAATATCAGCTTCCGAGATGGATTGTTTTATCAGGCATCTTCTTTGACATGGTGCGGGTTTTTGCGCACAACACTCAGGGCTTCAGTCAGAGCCCGGATGATATCGACCTTAAACTGCTGCTTTAATGAGTTTGTCCTTTTGATGACCTCACCTTCGGTAGTTACCACATAAATCGTCGGGAGCTTATTCAGGGCAACCGCACTCAGATCGAGCCTGCACCTGTCACAAGCGCATATATCCTTATTGGCCCTGAGTATTTCATCGATAGTCTCGTCTACCAGGATCTCCATCACATTTAAAAGGCGATACATTTAAAACCCACTCCCTTCTTCAGACCGTTTCGACTTTATTCTCCGCAAACCGCTATTTTCCTTTTTCGGTTATAAATTCAGGGAGTGAAAACTACTTTATCGAATCTCATCTCTCCCGTTTAAGCCGTAGGCATTCAACCGCCTGTAAACAGCCCTGGCTAAAACTGCCGCCGCTGCGGCCTTGATCAGATCAACTGCAATAAAAGGGGTTAAGCCAATGGTAAGAACCGTTGCCACCGAAACAGATTTACCCAGGTAGAAATTAAGGATCATATAAAGATAGGGAACGCCGATCAGGTCATAAACCACTACCCCTGCTGTCATGGCCAGAAAATAACGGGCAAAACCGCTTTCTTCCCTGTTTTTAAGCAGTGTACCGATAACATAAGCGCTGAGTATAAACCCGAGCAGGAAACCGAAGGTGGGTTGCAATACATAGGCCGGACCGCCAAAAGGGGGAGAGGCAAACACAGGAAGTCCGATGAGTCCCAGCAGGATGTATACTACTAAGCTCATAGCGCCCAAACGGGCGCCTAACAGTCCCCCCGCCAGCATTACAACAAAAGGAAGCAGGCTGAAGGGAACGACACTGCCGGCATAACGCACAAGCATCGCTGCCACTACGGCCAGGGCTGAAAAAGCTGCAGTCATGGTAATGTCACGCGCGGAAAACCTTGACAAATTTATCAACTCCTTATAAAGACTATGTAAACCAATTTAATTTATTTAGTTAACAAATGGAACAAAAAAATTTGTGTACTAAATGTTCGCACATTTACGTCAAGCGGAGGGATACTTCACCGGATATCACCCGTTGGAGTTCCCCGCCGGGCAGGCGCAAGAGCAGCGCTCCATCCCTGTCGATATCTTCAGCCCAGCCCTCCCATGACTTGTTTGGAGTATGTATGCGCACCTGACGGTTCAGGGAAATGGACATCTCCTTCCAACTGTCCAGAACAGGGGTAAAGCCCTGTTCAAGCCAGATCCCGTACCAGCGTTCAAACTCTGTAAGCGCGGTCTGGATTAGCCTTACCCTGGCTATCTTTCTGCCTGACTCAGTTTTAAGTGAAGCGGCGCTTTCACGCAAATCTTCAGGAAAGTCAGTTTCATCCTGGTTGACATTGATTCCTATGCCTACCACCATGTAATTAATCCTCTCCATCTCAGCGCTAAGCTCTGTCAGGATACCGCATATTTTCTTGTCCCCCAGCAGCAGGTCGTTGGGCCATTTGATGCCAGCCGTAATACCGGTCTCCTTTTTAATCGCCGACGCCACAGCAACTGCCGCCAGCATGGTTACCTGGTTGGCTTCAGGTGGAAGCACAGGGGGACGGAGTACCAGGGAAAACCAGATCCCCTTATATTTAGGGGCAAACCATCTCCTCCCCAGCCGGCCTTTGCCGCCTGTCTGCTCCTCAGCCACAACCAGGGCGCCCTCCCCGGCGCCTTTACGCGCCAGTTCCTTGGCCGTTTCGTTAGTGGTAGAAACACTATCGCGGTAATAAATTTCCCTGCCCAAAAAACGGGTTGTGAGCCCGTCCAGAATCTCCCCGGGGTAAAGCCTGTCAGGAATACCGGCCAGGGAATAACCCGCCCGGGGACGCGCTTCAATCTCATAACCGCTTTCCCGCAAGGCTTGCATGTGTTTCCAGATAGCGGTTCGCGTTACATTGAGGCTCTTACAGATCTCTTCCCCGGAGACATGCTCCGGACGCCTCTCTTTAAGCAGCCTCAGTATAGCGTCTTTCAAAAGTTTCACCTCAGACATAATTTTACCTGAAAGCCTTTTTAACGTCAACCTGTTTTATGTTCAGGGTTAACCTTAAGGATCAAATAAAATAGATCTGTGTTTGCGAATGGCTTCTTAATCCGACTACTGATTTTCGCCGCTTAACTGTGTTGCAGGAAATGCTGCGGGCTATGTCAAAGAGTAATAAAGACATTTTTCGAGGTTAGGAATGAATATGCCTAAAAACAGCTTTCTTTCTATAAACAAGAGAGTTTTTGTTTTTCTGCTGGCGGGCTTGCTGGCTCTGCACGGGATTATTGCCATCGTAATCCCACAAAAGTGCTCCAATGGGGGGTATCAGCGTATGCCGTCAGACGACCTGGAAAAAATAGCCCTCTGGGTCGATCAGGTTAAAAAATGCAGCGGCTACAAAGTTGTCATACTGGGAGATTCGGTCATTCACGGCCAGGCTGTGGCCAGCGGCCAGGAAACCCTGCCGGCATACATTGCCGGAGAACTGCGTGAACGCCTGCCGGACAAAGATGTACATGTATTCAACCTGGGTATGCCGGGCGGCGCCCCGGCCGAGGTTTACTTCATGCTGGATGCCCTGGCAGACTCAGGAGTTGATCTTTTTATCTATAACATAAACATGGCCTGGTTCGCCCGTGAAAACACGCTTGACCATCCAGCGGTTACCAGGCTTAAGGGCGCCCCGCATGCTTTTGACCTGCCAGGTCTGGGCATACAACCGGAAGAAGCAACCCGCACACCCGCTGAGGAATGGTTTGCGCAGCATGTTCTCAGCCATTGGCAGCCTTACCGTTACAGGATACTAATCAATTACTGGCTCTGGGGGAAACCCCTGCGGGAGAAAATTGAAGACGCCAAAAAAGACTCCCGCCTGCTCCTTCCCTTTGCTGAAGAAAGACTGCCGGAGACACTTGAAATGAGGTCCCCCTGGGGCCAGAAGGACTGGAACGGTAAACTTGACCCGAACGAAGGAAGGATTGGAGCATTCTATCTGACAGGTGAGAACAAACAATGGGTTTTTTACAGGATGCTTTTAGACGCTGCCAACAGGGAAAACATGCCCCTGGTATTGTTCATTACACCCCGCAACTACGAACTGCTGGAGCGTTACGATATGATAGACAAGCCTGCTTATAACAAAAATTTGTCTGTGGTTTTAAGCGCCACAGGCGCAGCAGGGTTCCCGGTCCTGGATTACGGCAGTTCCATACCCTTCGAAACATTTTCCGATATCGTTCACCTGCTGCCTGAAGGAAACAAAATCTTAGCCCGGCAGATCGCCCTCGATCTGTTTGCTAAGGGGTATATTAAGAGGTAATCTATGGTTTTAAACAATTCACTATACGGTGTTTTTACAGTCCTGGTTTTTCTGACATACTGGTTTGTGGTTCCCGCTTCATACAGGTCCGCCGTACTCCTGGCAGCCAGCTGCGGACTGCTCTTTATCCTCTTTCCGGCACACAGTTTGCTGATCCTTGCAGTAGCAACAGTTGTTTACCTGGCGGGTGAATGGATCGCGTCAGGCCAAACCGGCTGGAAGGCGGTCTTTTTTCTTTCTGTGTTTGGTATACTGGGCGTACTCGCTTATTATAAATATTTCCCTCTTGCTGTCCAGACCTTTAATGATATCAGCCTTTGGACCGGAAGCCCGGCCAGGTTTGCTGTTCCCGAAATACTGATCCCGGTTGGTGTTTCCTTCTTTACTTTCCGCTTTATTCACTACCTGGTTGAGGTAAAAAGAGGCACTATTGACAGCAGGGGTTATTTCAAATTTCTACTATACACTTTCTTTTTTCCGATTATCGCCGCCGGTCCCATTGAACGTTACAACCGCTTTGAAGCACAGCGCGGGGAAATCCGGGAGTTTAAATGGGAAAACGTTGCCCAGGGTCTGCCCAGGATAATTATGGGGCTGTTTAAGAAAATCGTCATAGCCGATTCCATCGCCTTCCTGGCCGCGGACTTGAGCCAACCCGGCCTGCCTGACACCGCTTACCTGGTAGCTGTTTACAGCTATGCCTTTAAGATTTTTTTTGATTTTTCCGGTTACTCCGACATCGCCATCGGGACAGGCAGGCTGTTTGGCTTCCGGGTCATGGAAAATTTCAACGCGCCCTACCTTCAGCGCAATATCTCCCTTTTCTGGAAAGGCTGGCATATGTCGCTGACCGGTTGGTTCAGGGACTACCTGTTCATCCCCCTTGGCGGCAGCAGGGGCACGCTGGTCCGGACTGTTTTCAATACCTTAATTGTGATGATGGCCACAGGCTTCTGGCATGGCGCAGCGTGGCACTTCATGTTTTGGGGCTTATACCATGCCGTGGGCTTGTTGATTTACCGCTTTTACAACCTGCTGGTCGGCGCCCGCCTAAGTGACAGGTTAAAAAACAGTTGGCCTGTCAGGGCTTTGAGCGTTGCTTTGACTTTTAATTTTGCCGCTTTTGGCTGGGTATTTTTTGTTAATGATTTTGCCCAGGGCATCAACGTGTTAAAGACCATTTTTCACATTTAAAGCATAACTGGCTTAACAATAAATAAATAAATAAATAAATAAAAAAGAAGCAAAAAGAACGTCCCCTTGCTTCCCTTCTTGCTTCCCTTGGAGGTTTTTATAGTGAAAAGTCTGCTGGCTGACATTTTTAAAGCCTGCTTTTGGCTGTCCCTGATCGCTGTAATGGTCCTTCTTTCAACCAGCGGTTTTTCAGAGTTTATCTACCGGGCTTTTTAATTTAATCTCTTTTATATCCAGGCTTATGTCCAGCGACTTTACCGAGTGAGTCAACGCTCCCGCCGAAATCAGGTCAACCCCGGTCTCAGCGATGGCCCGTATTCTATCCTCGGTGACACCGCCGGACGCCTCTACCAGCGCGCGTCCGGCGATAAGGCGCACAGCCTCACGCATCCGCGGCGGGTCCATATTGTCGAGCATGATAATATCGGCGCGGGCTTCCAGCGCTTCTTTGACCCCGGCCAGATCTTCCACTTCAACTTCTATCTTTATGGTATGGGGGCAATTGTTTCTTGCCGCTTCCACAGCCGCCCTTACTCCACCGGCCACTTTAATATGGTTGTCCTTGATCAGCACGGCGTCATCCAGTCCGAAGCGGTGATTGTGCCCGCCACCCATCCGTACCGCGTACTTTTCAATCATCCTCAAACCGGGACTGGTCTTTCTGGTGTCTACAATACGGGCTTTGCCACCCCCAACCAGCTCAACCATCTGCGCTGTCCTGGTGGCAATACCGGAGAGATGCTGCAGGATGTTCAGGGCAAGCCTTTCTCCGGTCAGAATGGCCCTGGCCCTGCCGGCCATCTCCACCAAAACCTGCCCCCGCTCCACCTTTTGACCGTCACAAACCAAAGCCCTGTATTCTATAGCTGGATCGAGCATTTGAAAAACCATCTCCGCCAGCGGCATTCCGGCCACAACCCCGCTGTCCCTGGCCACGATATATCCGTTAGAGGTAGCGTCCGGCGGGACAATGCTGTTGGTGGTAATATCGCCTGCGCCTATGTCTTCACTGAGGAACCGTTCCAACAACTTTCTTATTTCTACCGGGTTAAGATTCACAATATCGCCCTTTCAGTTAAATTAAATATTATACTTATCTTTTAAAAATTTTTCGGTAAAGTCCTCCAGGGAGGTTTTCTGCACGTCGAAACCGTTAACCAGAGCCTGGGCGTACTCATGGTCAAAAATGTACACACCCTCGCCCACATCTTCCGCTATGCCGGCGCGCACGTTCAGATAGCGGGCAAAGCCCTCCGTCAGGTTTTCCTCAATCCAGCCTTCCCAGGTATAAGGAACATCTTCCTTGTATTTGTTCATTAGCTTTTCATCCTTTTTTAATTTTCCGGCCAGATACTTAAAGGACCAGCCACCGGTAAAGGTTCTGAAAAACTGCTGGTTAAGTTCATTAAAAGCCATCGACCAGATTTTATCCTGACTGCTGTTCCACCTGATGGTGTAAAGGGAATCCTTTTCCCGGCTGAATCCGGAAGCGCCTATCAGCCGCATACTGATCATCAGCTCTAAAACATCCGGTTTCTCTTTCAGTTTGATCCCAGTCTCTTTCTCCATAAAACGGACTATGTCAAAATCCTTATCCACCCTGCCTGTCGCAGCATCAGCCTTTTGCTTCATTAGCGGCAATACCTGGTTGTAGTGGGGCAGGGCATAGTTTACGCCATACCAGGAGTAAAAATCAACCAGCGTGCTCCTGTTTTTACTGAAAGAACGGTCATCCTTAATAAATTGGATTATTTCATCCAGTCCGGCAGTTTGTTTCCCTTCTTTTATCAGTTTTTCGGCCATTGGCTGAGGAAGATAGTCGGCCATAATCTCATTAAGCTGAGCACGGCGGTGATCATCCCATTTACTATAGGTTTCGTACAGCCACCTGTAATGCGTGGCATAGTTTGCGTCCCGGTCAGCTTGCTCCCGCAGGCCCGCCCACATGGCCGGGCTCTTGACATTAGCCCGGTAAATCTCCTCCGAAGATTCAAACAGAAAAACACTGAAATCCTCTGCTTTTATAACCAGGGGCTTTTGGACAACTTTATTGTTCTTCCAGGGGATACAACCACTAATAAAAAATGTTGTTGTTACCATAGTAACTAAAATCATAATTCCCAGTAATCTAAAAATCTTTCTTTTCACCGCTCACACCCCCCAATGATTAAAAAACACAGCTGTCAAATGAGCAAATCCAAATTTTACAATCGTTATTTTATTTATGCCCTGAATTTCCAAACAATAAAATAGCGCTTTTTTTCAGCGTAAAGTCTTAATGGTATTAGATAATAGATTACTCTACAGGAACTAAATTTCCTGCACCGTTCAGGTCTTTTAAAAAATTTCAGCCATTATAGCGGCTTCTCTGGTATATTAATAATAAATTGTTTTACGATATAACCTGATGTTTTTTAGAAAGGGCGGGTAAAGTGTTAAAGTTAAAAGAGATGGTCCAGTTGGCGGAAATACTCGGTGAACGGCTCAGGGATGAAAAACCTGACGAGAAACTGGTGCTAAGGTGCGTTGAGGCGATCTGGCCTTATATTTATCCTTACGGGCTGCTCTCTTATATAAAAGAGCACGCCGCCGACCCGCCTGATAAAACAGACCGGCTTAAAGCGGACAAAATTCTTAAAGCGGTACTGGGCACCAAAAGAAAGTGGCGCAGTTTTATCATGGGGCTTTGCCATACCTACCGGGAAAGGCACAGCCTTAAGCGGACCAGGTTAAGGCTGATTAACAAAGCGATCGGGAAAGGCACTCCCCTGTCTGCTGAGGAACTGGACCACCTGGCTGAAAAGTTCCGTGAACAGGCGCTTTTCTGTGACCGTACCATTAAGGAATTGGGAAGGGACCTTATTGAACCCGCGGATGTGGCCGAACGGGCCAAATTGGCCAAATCGGTCTGCAACGATGAGAATATTCCCCGTTTTATCCGTTTCAGCCGCTGCCTTGATTACGACAGTCTGCTGTGTTTACTGCCAACAGAAGTGCTGGAAGATTTTAAATCCCGTTACGAAAGGCCCACGCCCCAGACTCTGTCTTTTGACGCGCTGCAGGAATATATTTGTTTCAACGACGAATTATGGACTCTTTTTAAGGATAACCTTATAAAAGCTTACTTTAAGGTAAATTAATATTAAGCTGCCAAAATGTGTTACATGGCTTATTAAATAAAAAGCTGTACCACACTAAATGCTACAGCTTTTAACAAATTATTAATTTCCGGTTTATGGAAAAGGCTTTTCAGTATTTTCCTTAAACTTTTATCTTTAGTGAACAGCTTTTTTTGGCTATTTTTTAATAGCGGTTGTTGTTTTTACTGAAGCAGTCAAAGCAGTAAACCGGCCGATCCCCACTGGGCCTGAACGGAACTTCTGTTTCAGCGCCGCAACTGGCACAGGTTGCGGGAAACATTTCACGCTGGGGACGGGGTCCCCGGTTAAAACCACCACCGCCGCCTCTATTATTCCGTTGTTTTCTGGCCGCCCTGCACTGGGGACAGCGTCCTGGCTCGTTCGTGAAGCCTCTTTCCGCATAGAACTCCTGCTCGGAAGCAGAAAAGCTGAACTCGGCGCCACAGTCACGACAGGATAGGGTTTTGTCTTGATACACTTGGAATATCCTCCTCGAATTTAGTTTGCTCAAATGGTTCAGGTGATTCACTTATCTTTGGTCGCCCTTACCATTTAAGCGGCTGAGAAGGATTAAGTGAACTGGACCTACGAGACCTATTTATTGAGCTTAACTTATATTTTACCCTTAATATGTTAGAAAGTAAAACATAAAGTTCATTCTTTTATATTTTTACATAATATTATATTACCTTTTGGTGATTGAACACATGAATGAAACTCAAATGATGTTAATAGCATCGTGTTTAAACCGGCTATTGGCAGATCAGTTAATTTTTACAGCCAGGCATGCAGGATGCCAGAACGGTTAATCATTATAATGGCAGCTAGAATAAAGGAGGGTCTGATTTGGCTAAACTCGTTACGGTTACCACCTTTTTTGACGCCAATGAAGCGCATATCACAAAAGGTTTGCTGGAAAGTGAGGGAATTGAGGCCTGGGTTTTTGACGAGCATTCAGCGTTATATACACCGATTGCCACAGGCGGGATCAGGCTGGTTGTAAAACAAACTGACCTGGCTAGGGCCAAGGAACTATTGTCCTTAATAGAATAGCACCTTCAAAAACCGTCCTGCCGGGCCTCCTCTGCTTTGTGTCTGGGTGGGCGTGGCCCGTAAAACTGGTAGTAATTGCACTGAATCTTACCATTATAAAGCTTT
This sequence comes from uncultured Pelotomaculum sp., assembly GCA_964543575.1. Taxonomy (GTDB): domain Bacteria; phylum Bacillota; class Desulfotomaculia; order Desulfotomaculales; family Pelotomaculaceae; genus Pelotomaculum_B. Next base: position 6,281 of record CAZIYV010000057.1, on the reverse strand, counting down.
CTTTTTTTGTCGGCCTTCCGTCCGAAAAGATGTTCAAAGTTCTGGTGCGAAGTAAGAATGTAAAAGGACCAGGTGTCCAGCTCCTTAAAGACCGTACCCATATTCCGGTACAGTTCCTCCGCCTGGCGCAGATCCCCCAGTCGCTCGCCGTAAGGCGGGTTGCAGATAATAAAGCCAAATTTTCGCTTTGAACGCAAATCCGAGAGAGGCAGCTTCTGGAAAAATACTTTTTCGCCGACCCCGGCCTGGCCGGCGTGATAGCGTGCCAGGTTAAGCACCTCTCCATCTATATCCGAACCAAACACCTGCAGGTCCAGGTCACGGGAAGCAGTCTGGGCCGCCTCCTCCCTGGCTTTTAACCAATGGTCCCGGGGAACAACAGGCCAGTCCTCGGCTGCAAAAGACCGCTTCAGTCCCGGGGCGATATTCATGCCAATCAGAGCCGCCTCAATGGGAATGGTCCCTGAACCGCACAGGGGATCCATTAATATGCGCTGGGGCTGCCAGCGGCTGAGTAAGATCATTGCCGCGGCCAGTGTTTCCTTGAGAGGGGCCTGGCTTCCCAGTTTACGGTACCCCCTTTTATGCAAGCCCGCCCCGCTGGTGTCAATGGTCAGAGTAGCCATGTCATTAAGCAGGGCTACCTCAATGTTGTACCGGGGGCCATTCTCTTCAAACCAATCCCTTTTATACTTCTGCTTCATTTTTTCAACAACAGCTTTTTTGACAATGGCCTGACAGTCCGGCACGCTGTGCAGCTGTGATTTGATGGATTTCCCCTGAACCGGAAATGAGGCGTTTTCCGGAAGCCAGTCCGTCCAGGGGAGGGACCTGGTCCGCTCGATGAGTTCGTCAAAAGTTTGCGCCTTGAACTCACCCATTTTAACCAGGACGCGGTCAGCCGTGCGCATCCACAAATTCGCCCTGCAAATAGCGGCATTGTCTCCCGCAAAAGTGACTCTGGCATTTTCCACCATCATATCTTCATATCCCAGTTCTTTGACTTCCCGCGCCACAACCGCCTCCAGCCCAAAAGTCGCGGTGGCGATCAACTCAATTTTGCTCATTTATTCTCTCCTGGTGAAGTGTATACCACCCTTAAATTATGTTATATAGTAAATATTCCCCAACTTAATTGGCTTATTCGCTAGCGCGCCAGCTTAAAGGGCAAAAATTGCAGGTTCGGTTTCAATCGAACACCAGTTGTCGACAGACAACCATGCCGCTGATGAGGCGCCAGCAGATGATGAAAATATGCATTTCTATTGGGTCATGTGCGAATAAATTCGCACCTACATTTAGCCGGGATGCAAGCAGTGATTTTTATTTTCAGGGCAGTATAAAGGGACGGGTTAGACCCGTCCCCTAAGATTAGCGCCTGAATATAATATGCTTTTGCCAGCGCTGGTAGGTATCCGGGCAGTCAACCCGGTAGTGCCCTCCGCGGCTTTCCCTGCGGGCAAGGGCCGCTTCAGCCACCAGTTCCCCTACCTGGAGCATGTTTTTTACTTCCATCTGCTCGGCGTTATCTGCTCCGTGCCGCTTGATGTAGCTCCATTCATCAAAAAAAATCAAGGCTTCTCTTAATCCTTCACTGCTGCGTACCGGGCCTGCCTTCTCATTCATCAGTACTTCCAACTTTTTGCGCAGGGCCGCGTAATCTGTTTTTGCCGGTTCAAGCAGCCAGTCACAGGCGAATTCCAGGTGGCGGGGCTGGTAATCCTTCAGGAAATGCTTGGTCTCTTCAACTATTCTGCCGCCAAACACCAGGCCGTCCAGCAGGGAGTTGCTGGCCAGGCGGTTGGCGCCGTGAACGCCGGGGCAGGAAACCTCGCCGCAGGCATAAAGACCCCTGATGCTTGTTTCCCCCACCAGGTTAATCTTTACTCCGCCCATCATGTAATGAGCGGCGGGCGCTATCGGAATACGGTCAACGGTAATGTCCAGTTTGTATTCCGCGCAGGTCTTTAAAATATTGGGGAAACGCAATCTTACAAGCTCCGGGTCGAGATGGGTCAGATCCAGAAATACCTTGTTGGAGTTGGTTGCTGCCATTTCCTTTAAAATGGCGCGCACAACTATATCCCTGGGCGCAAGTTCCGCCAGGTCATGATAGCGCTGCATAAAACGCTGGCCATGGATGTTGCGTATGTAAGCGCCTTCGCCGCGCACAGCCTCTGAGATTAAAAAGCGTGGGGCGCCCGTCAGATTCAATACCGTGGGGTGGAACTGGATGAATTCCATATCCATAACTTCCGCGCCGGCCCGGAAGGCGATGGCGATGCCGTCACCGGTGGCTATTTCAGGATTGGTGTTGTGTTCAAAAATACGTCCCAGCCCGCCTGTGGCAAGAACGACCACTTTGCCCCGAAATACCTTGTATTCCTTGTTGAAACGGTCATAAGCCAGGACCCCGTAACAGGTGTTCTCTCGCACCAGAAGGTCAACAACATAGTGGTTCTCCAGCACCTTTATTTTTTCGTCTTCCCGCACACGCAGGGTGAGAACCCGCTGGATCTCCGCTCCGGTAGCATCACCGCTGGCATGAAGAATACGCCGCTGGCTGTGCGCCCCCTCCATAGTAAGGGCCAGGCCCTGGCTGTCCCGGTCAAAGATTGCGCCAAGGCCGATAAGTTCCCTGACCCTGTCAGGCCCCTCGCTCACCAGTGCCGCCACTGCCTCCGAGTCGCAAAGGCCGGCCCCGGCCACCAGGGTATCCTCCCTGTGCAGCGCCGGGGAGTCAGCGTCCCCGAGTGCGGCTGCAATACCGCCCTGGGCTTTATCTGTACCGGTATCCATCATGGTTTGCTTGGTTAGAACCGTTACCGAACTACCCGCTTCGGAAGCCGAAAGGGCTGTATATAACCCTGCTATACCGCTGCCCAGGATAATATATTCCTCTTCCACCTGGGACAGTTCCCTGGTGTCGAAGTTTACCATGTAGTTGTCCGGCAAAATACCCCCCCCTTTACAACACCAGCCCACACACGTGTGGTTAACTGAATATTAAATATTTTCCTTTATCCATCAAATTCCCAAGCAAAACCTGTACATATTATCGCTTTCTGGAAAATGTACAGATGTGTATATTATAACGAAATTAGATAAAAAAACAAGGAAAGTTCACACACAGCACCCAAGCTGCAGCGGTCTACAAGAGGTTTTAGCCTCTCAACGTCAGTAACCGCTAGCTGATCTCGCCGTGGACTTCCCCCTGCTTAATTTCAGTTATTTTGTTCTCGCCATCAACCATGACGACTGTCGGGCTGTATGATTTTGCCTCACTGCGATCCATGATGGCATAAGAAATTATAATTACTGTATCTCCGGGCTGAACCAGGCGGGCGGCTGCCCCGTTCAGGCAGATTACCCCGGAGTTGCGCTTCCCTTTGATCACATATGTTTCAAAGCGGGCGCCGTTGTTGTTGTTGACAATTTGAACCTTTTCATTGGGCATAATATCAGCAGCTTCTATCAGCGCCTCATCGATGGTGATACTGCCCATATAGTTCAGGTTTGCCTCTGTTACTGTAGCCCGGTGAATTTTTGATTTAAATATGGTCAGAAACATGCCCGCACCCCCACGTTGATTGTCTGCATCCAGTATGATATTGTCGATCAGCCGCGTCCGCCCAATTTTCACAGCCAGCGCCAGGAGCGCCGATCCCTCTATCTGCTCTGCCGGCTCCAGATCCGGATGGCTGTATATTTCAACGTAATCAATATTTAAAAGAGCTTCCCGCTCAATCATTTCAATAACCAGTTGCCGTATTTTGGCCGCATCCCGCTCTCCGGCCTGAAAAATTTCTTCCGCCTGGCGCAGGCTTCTGGAGAGCACCAGCGCAACCCGGCGTTGTTCAGGTTCCAGGTATATATTGCGTGAACTCATGGCCAGGCCGTCGGGTTCCCGTACCGTAGGCACCGTAACAACTTCAAGGTCCATGTTCAGATCAGTGGCCATCCGGTTAATTACCAGCACCTGCTGGGCATCCTTCTGCCCGAAAAACGCAAAATCAGGCTTGACGATATTAAAAAGCTTAGTAACCACCGTAGCCACCCCGCGAAAGTGACCGGGCCTGGAAAACCCGCACAAATTTTCAGTGATACGCTCGACATCAACATAAGTACAATAGCCAGGCGGGTATATTTCATCTACCGCCGGATTAAAAATGACGTTCACACCCACTTCTTCACACATCCGGGCATCCCGCTCCAGATCCCGCGGGTAACATTCCAGGTCTTCACCAGGGCCAAACTGAGTGGGGTTGACAAAAATGCTTACAATTACTTTATCGCATTGCTTTTTAGCCTGCCGCATCAATTCCAGGTGTCCTTCATGCAGGTAACCCATAGTCGGCACCAGCCCAATACTCTGGCCGCCGCTTCTGGCTTCCCGCACATACTGGCGAACTTCGGCGATAGTATGATAGATTAGCATAATGCCTCCCGTGTGAGTAGTTAGTCGTGGGACGTGAGACGTGAGAAGAGGACGAAAAATTGTAGGTTCGGATTCATCCGAACATGTGCGACTGAAGTCGCACCTACAATTCAGTTGTCAGTCTCAGACACAGGTTATATCCTTCACTAATTCGTTGTCTTTGACCCTTAAGGATGTTTTTCATTCCCACGTCTCACGTCTCAAGTCCCACTTCCCAATTAATACAGTTTCTTCAGTACTTCCTCAGACATACCGAAGCAGTGCTCCGGGCCGGGGAAGGTCCGCTCCGCCACCTCTTCTATATACTGTTTCAGGGCGGCGGTCATCTGTTCATGCAGGTTGACGTATTTTTTAACAAATTTCGGTGAAGAACGGGGGTAAAGACCCAGCATGTCGTGTATAACCAGTACCTGTCCGTCGCATTGCGGGCCCGCTCCGATACCTATTGTTGGTATTTGCAGCGATTCGGTCACAAGCTTGGCCAGTGGCGTAGGCACACATTCCAGGACCAGGCAAAATGCACCGGCTTCTTCTAAACACCTGGCATCGGCCAGAAGTTTCTTCGCCGCTGACTCATCCTTGCCCTGCACTTTGTAGCCGCCCATCTGGTGGACCGACTGAGGGGTCAACCCCAGGTGCCCCACTACCGGGATACCTGCGTTAACAATAGCGCGAACAGCATCGGCCACTTCCAGGCCGCCTTCCAGCTTAACCGCACTGGCGGAGGTTTCCTTCAAGAAACGCCCCGAGTTACGCAAGGCCTCTTTAACCGAAACCTGGTAGGACATAAACGGAAGATCAGCCACCACCATAGCCCGGCCTGCGCCCCGGCAGACCGCTTTGACATGATGAACCATCTCATCCATGGTTACCGGCAGGGTGGAATCATACCCCAGCATCACATTACCCAGTGAGTCGCCCACCAGGATCATATCAATGCCCGCGTCGTCCACCAGTTTGGCCATAGAATAGTCATACGCGGTGAGCATGGTGATAGGCTTGCCCTCTGCCTTCATTTGTCTTATAGTGGCTGTTGTCACCTTGTCTTTACTCATTTATTACACCTCCTGAGAATCTCTTCGAGCTTTTTCGCCTCTTCGGCGTTAATGCTTCCTTTTTCCAGGGCTACTTTAACAGTGTAAAGACCAAGCTTGCAGTACAATTCCAGTTCTTGCTCCCCAACTTCATTTAACGCCTCCAGGTGCCCTGCCAGGGTAGGACCGTCACCCCTTGCCACCGGTCCGGTCAAAGCGCTGGCCGGGCCAACCTGGCTTATATTATTAATCGTTCCCCTGACCAGCGGGAATAACGCTGCAAAGGCCTCCTCCTTGGAAAGCCCAAAGCGGCTGTAAAGCCCCGTGGCAAAGTGCATCAAAGACACTAGATAATTTGAAGCTATACAGGCGGCGGCATGATAGAGGGGCTTGTCCCTGGCGGCGATAAAAAAACTCTTGCCCCCCAAGTCTTTAACAATTTGTTCGGCCAGCGGCAACGCCTCCTGATCCCCTTCCAGGGCGAAATAAGAGCCGGGCAGGTTTTCCATCGCCATCTTAACATCAGCAAATGACTGCAGCGGGTGTAATGACGCTGCCAGCGCACCGGAGCGGCGCGCGGCGCCAACCTCATCCGCGGCATGCGCCCCACTGGTGTGAAAAACAACCTGCCCCGGCTTAAAACCTCCGAGTTCATCAATTTCTGCGGCAACCTGGGCAATCACCCTGTCCGGAGTGGTGATAAAAATCACTTCCGCGCCGGCGGTCACCTCTTCCGGTTTAACGGTCGCGGGCACATTTAATTGCTGGGCCACGCGGTTGGCAGAGGTAATGTGCTTGCTGGCCACCCC
>CAZIYV010000056.1:0-18947 GCA_964543575.1 uncultured Pelotomaculum sp. | reverse complement strand
CTGTAAAATCCGGCGGTATAGCCGCCAGGCATGCTGTGGGACTCAAATATGGTTACTTTGTGTCCCTTCTTCGCGAGAAGGTTGCCGGCAATAAGTCCGCCTATTCCCGAGCCGATTATTATTATGTTTTTCATTCCCCAACCCCCTTAATTACTTCCAACTGTATTATATATATCTGACTGTATTTTATATATCTGACTGTATTATATATATCAAGATATTTTATATTCTTCATTCTCCCTCAACCATATCTTTTTTTGATTTCATAATTAACCCATTCAGGCATCATTTTTTTATCGGGGCATGCCGGTATCTCTTTTTAACAGTTCACATCGCCGGCATGGCGATAGTTTATATATGTGAATAATCAAGTATGTAACTGCAAATGTTTACAATTGACAGCGCAGGATACCTGATTGGTTTGGCGATTAAATCATAGGGGGATTACCTATAAGAGACGAGCAACGTTCGAACCTACAGTTCCCTTACCGCGCACGGCCCGGTAGCGCATTTGCCGCACACGTCGCAGACACCCAGATCGCTGTAAAAAGCGTCGACTTCCAATAAACACTCATAGCATTTATGCTTGTCGAGCCCCTCCCGCGTCAGGGCGCCGGTGGGGCAGTTCCGGACGCAGGCAAGGCACTTGCCGCCGCTGTGAAAAAGGCAGTTTTGCATTTCCGGGCGGTGCGTTGGGGCTATAGGGTGGTCCAGGACGATGCTGCCTATACGTCCGGCGCAACCTGCGGCCGTTATTAACATGTGGTGCAGGCCGAAGGTGCCCAGGCCGCAGATATAGGCCACGTGCTTGTGGGACCAGAAAGAGACAAGTTTTTCCGGGTCAAAATTATAGGTGGGCTGCTGCCAGGCAGACTTCACTCCCTTAGCCGCCGCCGCTTCCGCCAACATCTCGCAGCAAAGGCTGATCAGGCGGTTTGTGTCAATGTACGCCTCCGCCCATTCCCTGGCAACGAAAGGGTGCCTTTTGTTGACCTCAACAAGCTCTTTGCTGAAAGGGATGAAAAAGGCTGCTACCGATTTCGCTCCGGGGAGAATATCTGAGGGAAGCAGGTGGCCGGTTCCGACCGCCTGCTTTAATTCACCGAAGAGCGGGTCATCCGCCCGGGCAAATCCAACCAGCGGTCTGAGGTAGAGACTCCGCCCCCCGGTTTCGGATATTGTTTTGCATAACACATCATTAAATAAGTCCTCCATAAAAATCCCCATTAAGTAATTATTACAATAGCTAAGCCATATTACTGTCAACTCGGTTTGTTTCTCTGTTAGACCCTGATCAGCTGGTTTTTGTTTCCTTTCCCACGATACTAAGAAAAAAACGGCCATATCGCCGTTTTTTTCTGGCATTTTGACCGTTAGACATAACGGTCGATATTGTTTCCCAGATTGGGAGGGTTAGACACTGGTGGCATTGTGTTCAGAACTCCCTGCATGGCTATCTTTTGCTGGTCCATAACTTTGCGCAGGACCAGAGTTTGCACCGCACCTTGATTTTGCACCATTTTAAGCATGGAGTAGGTTCCCGCAATGCTTAAAGCGTCAGCATCCGTTTTAGTTCCCCCCTTCTTATCCTGTTATATAATCAATCGAATACTTTTCCGGATTCTTTAGCCTTAGCTATCATTTCAACCACAGCATCTTCATAAAAAAAACACCTTCCAAGAAAGAATCTTCTCTTGAAGGGCGTCATTCCGTGTAACCAGCAAGCAGGTCTTGTATATATGGTTAAACATCGACATCTAATGCAGCTTGATATTCTCTGCTCTGGCTGAGATTTTTGCTAAAGCCGCTGTGCTGGCGCGGACTTTATCGCTGTCGCTGTCGTCATTCTTTTCATTTAAAAAGAGGTCTGTTATTATAGAAGTAAGCGCTGTTATCTTGTCAATATGCCGGATTATTGAAGATATATACTTCTTCGTCCACTTAGGATGGTCACATTCTAAAGCTAATTGCGCATTGCCCCTGATTACAGTATTTTTTTCAATCAACTCGGCAAGCATCCATCTGAGTTCATCCTTGTTCACATCAGCACCTCCTTGTATTTTTCTAAAAGATGACTAATGTAAACAATAACTGATAATAATTAATTTTTTATTTTTTATTTCTTTCTTTTTTCTTAATTTTTACAGAATTAGGGTGAATTGTATGGCGGAAGATGTCAGAGCAGGCTTGATCAGAATTCTAAAAAATCATGCAGGCGGGCTGAATTTACATGAGATAGCTGAACTATTAAACAACTCGCCGGACATGATGGAGATACTGCATTGTCTCAACGAGGGTGCCGTTGAAAACGTTTTTGAAATGGCGGCCACACCATTATGCGATAAGGGGGTTAAATACCGGCTCAAAAAATCGGAGTAGCAAATCAATCCTGGCTGAGCCGCTTATAGATCTTTGTTCAGATATATCCTTAGAGATATGACAAAAGAAACTGCCAGAATAATAAGAGTTATAAGTATAGCTATCAGGTAAACCATGAATACGTTTTCGCTGGTGTAAAGCATTATAGTTTTGTTCAAAGACTGGTCCTGACTTTTTGTAAAATAGCCAAAAAGTGTACTGGGACCAAAGAACATCAGCATGAAAAAAAAGATGAAGACCACCTGCGCGTACCTGCCGCCCGTTTTAAAGTATACCGGCAAATATACTGAGATTAAAATGCCCACAGAAAAAAGGGTGATAACCAGGTCGTAAAACTTCGGATACCTGACGCTGAAAGGCAAAGGGCTGGCCATGATTAAAAGCCCCACAACAACCAGGACTAAAAAAGAAATGGCAATGAATACAAACATGGACAGGTATTTCGAGGCTACTATTTCGCTGCGTTTAACGGGCAAACTGCTCAATATGGTGATTGTATCATTCTTATAATCGGCCTGCATGGCAGTCATGATTAACATATACGAAATTGCCACCGCCCCCATACTGTAGATAAACAGATTTAAAGAAGGCTGTGAAAAAACAAAAAACATAAAGACGCTGTATAAAAAGGCAAAAGCCATGGTTCTTTTTTGTATGAGAATATCTTTAAGAATTAAATTAAGCATCCTCCCGTTTCCCCCTTATCGTGTATAGTATGATATCGTCCAGGCCGGCCTTTTCAACTATTACCCTGTCACCCAGTTGTGATTTAATCCGGGCGGTATCGCCGCAGAGGGCCTGAAAGCCAAAATCGCTTTCCTTTATGCTGATAAACAGCCTGCGGCTTTCTTCCGTCAAAAGGTCCCTGCCCCCTTTGACGATGTTGTATTTATTGAGAATTTCATCCTTAACGTCACAAAAAAAGATATTCCCGTTTTCAATAAAGCAGATATAGTCGGCAATTTTATCCAGATCCGGGGTTATGTGGGTGGAAAACAATACTCCCTTGGTTTCGTCCTGCATCAACTCCCGCAATATTTCCAAAAACTCGTCTCTAAAAACAGGGTCCAGGCCGGATGTGGGTTCATCCAGGATAATAAGGTCGGCGTGGTGCGATAAGGCCACGGCCAGGGAAAATTTCATTTTCATGCCTCTGGAAAGTTCTTTTATTTTTTTCCCGGCAGGTAGGCCGAAGCGTGCCTGGTACCGCTGAAAAACCGACTCATCCCAATCCCTGTAAAAAGGGGCTATAACCCTCTTCATTTCTGTGACGCTGAGATCCTCGTAATAGTAGCACTCCTCATATACAAACCCGATTTTTTGCTTGATTTCCTTTTCAAAATCCTGGTGATCCCGGCCAAACACCCTGATTTCGCCCCCATCCTTATTTAGAAGATTCATAATCAGCTTGATGGTGGTTGTCTTCCCTGCCCCGTTGGGTCCGATAAAACCCATAACATACCCGTATGGAATGGAGAAGGATACATTGTCCAGATGAAAACCCTTAAATTTTTTAGAAAGATTGTTCACTTCCAGTATGTTCGCCACCGCCACTACACCTCCCCAAAGATCAAATCCAGCATTTTATGCAGTTCAGCCAGGCTGATGCCCAGCAGTTTGCTGTCAGACACGACTTCAAATAATTTTTCCTCTACTATCCTCATCCTTTTTTCTTTTAGCAGTTCGGCACTCTGTCCAGAAATATAGGAACCTCTTCCGGGCACAGTCTCAATAAAGCCGTCCCGCTCCAACTCTTCATATGCTCTTTTGCTGGTAATCACGCTTATCTGCAGTTCCCTGGCCAGGTTTCTAATGGACGGCAGCAGTTCGCCGGTCTTTAACTCTCCCATGATGATGCTGTTTTTAATTTGCTTGTAAATCTGCTCGTAAATGGGTTCCTGAGAAGAGTTGGATATAATTATGTTCACTCATTCCCACCCTCCATGTCATTAGAATATATACCGTATATATACGATATATACAGTATATATTCTAATCCTTTTATTTGTCAACACCCTTATAATTAATAACGGCCGCCATGCTTGCGGCGGCCGTATACCTTTCTTCCAAACCTATTCTGCCATACTTTTTAAAGCATCTACTTCTTTAATTTTAATAGAATCCCTGTGAAAATCTATCACCCCTTCATCCCTCATCCTGCACATCTCGCGTGAAAGAGACGGGCGGGAAACATTCAGGAAATCCGCGAGCTCGTTGCGTTTCAGAGGCAGAATGAATGTAGGGCTGCCCATCCTTTTATGTTGTTCCAGCAGGAACGCGCTGATTTTTCCTCTCAGGCTCTTGATCGCCAGGTATTCCACCTTGCGGTGCAGCATCAGCGCCTTGCCGGAAACGATCTCCAGCAGGTTCGTAATTAGAAGCCGGTGACTTGCGCATACCCTTTCACAGTTGCCAACGATCTTTCCAGCCGGCAAAAACATGACCGTGCAGGCAGTCCTGGCCATCACCGCAACAGGCCACACGCCTTCTCCTGAAAACGCGGCCATCTCGCCGAACATCTCTCCAGGAACGTTTACCGCCATAATCACCCGGTTGCCGGCCGCGTTCTCCTTGGCCACCACCACTTCACCTGTAAGCACCACCCCCAGGCCGGTAAAATTTTCGCCGGCCACAGCCACCCATTCATTCTTTTCATAGCTGCTCACCTTCGGTTTCAGGCAGGTAAAAACAACGTTCAATTCCTCCGGGTCTATACCCTTGAATAAGGCGCACTCAGAAAATACTTTCGTCCATTTTTTAAACATTTTCTCTCACCTTTGATTTTTGGTAACCGTGGCTACCGATTTTATGCTCTCAATATAATAAGATAACTTTACAAAACCCGCAAGTAAAACATTACAAAGGGGGTCTCTGGAAGTGATCAGAAAAATTATTAAGATTGACCGGGAGAAATGTGACGGGTGCGGACTTTGTGTAAACGCGTGTCACGAAGGAGCCCTGCAGCTTGTGAATGGGAAAGCGGAGCTTGTGTCTGAAAGCTATTGCGACGGCCTTGGCGCCTGCCTGCCGGAGTGTCCGGCCGGAGCCATAACCATTGAAGAGCGCGAGGCAGACGCATTTGACGAAAAGTCTGTTAAAAAACACATGGAAGCCAAGAAAAGCCCGGTGCCCGAAAAACTTGCCTGCGGCTGCCCGGGTACCCAGGCCAGGACTATTGACAGAAATGAAGCACCTGGAGCACAGCCTCAACCCGCGGCGGGATCTGCCCAGCCGGCGGTATCGCAGCTGCGCCAGTGGCCTTGCCAGATCAAGCTGGTGCCGGTAAACGCTCCTTACTTTGACCAGGCCCATCTGCTGGTGGCCGCCGACTGCACCGCTTATGCCTACGCGAATATCCACAATGAATTTATGCGCAATAAAATCACTGTGATCGGCTGTCCTAAACTTGATAATGTGGACTACACCGAAAAATTAACCGGCATATTGAAAGCTCACGAGATCAAAAGCGTCACCGTTCTCCGCATGGAAGTGCCCTGCTGCAGCGGTATTGTCAACGCGGTAAAACAGGCGCTGGTCAACAGCGGCAAAATGATACCGTGGCACATCGTCACAGTCACCACCGACGGAAAGATCGTAGAGGTGTAGGTTCGGATTTATCCGAACAAATTGTGCGGATGAATCCGCACCTACATTTTAATAGTAAAGGAAAACAAATATAAGAGGAGGGAATTAAATCATGTTTTGTTTCCAATGTGAGCAAACCGCGGGTGGTAAAGGCTGCACCAAGGTTGGTGTGTGCGGCAAACAGCCGGAAGTCGCCGACAAGCAGGACCAACTGACTTGCGCCCTGGTTGGACTGGCCCGCGCCGCTCAGGGCAAGACCCCGGACGAGGCGACCGGAGCACTGGTGATGCAGGCGCTTTTCGCAACAATTACCAATGTTAATTTCGACGGTGCCCGCATTGACGAATTCAAAAGCCAGGTCCAGGCCGCCAAAGCAAAGTTGGGCGGAGCGGCGGACCTGGATTGCGAAACCCTCTGGCAGGGTGACCCGGACGTGGTATCCCTCCGTTCCACTCTGCTGCTGGGAATACGCGGCATGGCGGCTTACGCGCGGCACGCCTGGCTGCTGGGTAAAAAGGACGATGGAGTGACTTCCTGGCTTTATAAAGGTATGCGCGCCATCGGCGAAGAGCATTCCATTGAGGAGTGGCTGGGCCTGTTGATGGAGTTCGGGCAGGTCAACCTTAAGTGCATGGCTTTGCTGGATGAGGCCAACACCTCCGCTTACGGCCACCCTGTGCCGGTAAAAGTCCCCCTGACTATTGAAAAGGGACCGTTCATCGTGATCACCGGCCACGACCTGCATGATTTGAAGCAGCTGCTGGAACAGACTGAGGGCAAGGGTATAAACATCTACACCCACAGTGAAATGCTGCCCGCCCACGGTTATCCGGAGCTGAAGAAACACCCGCACCTGAAAGGGAATTTCGGTACAGCCTGGCAGAACCAGCAGAAAGAATTTGACGGCATACCGGCCCCTATTCTCTATACGACTAACTGTATTGTTCCGCCCAGGCCTTCTTATTCCGACAGGATATTCACTACCGACGCCGTCGGCTACCCCGGCCTTAAACACATCACCGGTGAAAACGGGGTAAAAGATTTCACTCCTGTCATCAACAAGGCCCTTGAACTCGGCGGCTGGCAGGAAGACCGGAAACTTACCGGAATAAACGGCGGCACTGAAGTTATGACCGGCTTCGCCCGCAATACCGTGCTTGGGGTTGCCGACAAGGTGATTGAAGCGGTTAAAGCCGGCGCCATCAAGCACTTCTTCCTGGTTGGCGGCTGCGACGGCGCCAGGGCGGGCCGCAACTACTACACCGATTTTGTTAAAAAGACCCCTGCTGACACTGTCGTCCTGACCCTGGCCTGCGGCAAATACCGCTTCAACGACCTCAACATCGGCGAGATCGGCGGCCTGCCGCGCATCATGGACATGGGCCAGTGCAACGACGCCTATTCCGCCATCCAGGTGGCGGTAGCCCTGGCCGGCGCCTTTAACTGCGGGGTGAACGACCTGCCCCTGACTCTCGTCATCTCGTGGTACGAACAGAAAGCTGTGGCCATACTGCTGACGCTCCTGTCACTGGATATTAAGAATATCTACCTGGGCCCCACCCTGCCGGCGTTTATATCTCCGAATGTGCTGAACGTGCTGGTTGACAAATTCAACATCAAGCCGGTCAGCACACCCGAAGCGGACCTGCAGGCCATTCTTGACTAAAAAAGACCGCATCTAAACATTGAGGCCGGAGAAGAGTTTTCTCCGGCCACTTTTTACTGTTAAACAAATCAAAACTCAGACGACATTGAACCTGTACCCGGTTCCCCACAGGGTTTCGATAAAGTGCTCTTAAAGATTTTATAAAAACTTTATAAAAAAACGCAAAAATCTCTCCAGGGGGGCGAAATTCAAATGAATTTCAAAGAATGGATTTCGATGTAAATAATGGAAACCGGGAGTCAGGGTAAAAATATGGAGGTGGCAAGGTGAATATCTCATCAATAAATAACAACTGGTCGCTTTATTCAACTTATTTAAACAATGCCAGTACGAGTACAAGCACAAGTAACAGTACAAGTACAAGTTCTTCGCAGGCTTCGTCGAATGTTTCCGAGACTCAAAACATTATAAGCAACGCCGACGGTGACACCTTTGAGTTTTCCGGCAACACCCAAAATGTTTCACAGAATTTGACTTACGGTCCTCCACGGGGACCCGGCGGCCCAGGGGGTCCCCCACCTGCTTCGGGTGAAGGAGACGAAATAAAAGATTTTCTGGACAAAGTAGCGGACGGAACAGTAACCGAGGAAGACATTACTAACATGCAAAGCTTACTTACGGAAATGCAAAAAAGCTTCAGCAGCAATAACGTCAATTTTGATGACTCCCAGAATACCGGATCCGATCCCATTAAAAGTTTCCTGGACAAAGTAGCCAACGGCACGGTCACTGATGAGGATATTACCAACATGCAAAGCGTACTCCAAGTGGCTCAAGAAAACATAAGCAGCAATAACGTTAATTTCAACCAGAACGGCTCCGACCCCGTTAAAAGCTTCCTGGACAAAGTAGCTAACGGCACGGTCACTGATGAAGACATTACCGACATGCAAAGTATACTTATGGAAATGCAAGAAAACTTCAGCAGTAATAACGTCAATTTAAATGACTTCATGAATACGGAGGCCGACCCCATTGAGAGTTTCCTGGAAAAGGTAGCTAACGGCACAGTCACTGATGAAGACATTACTAACATGCAAAGTATACTCCAGCAAATGCAACAGCAGTCTTTAAGCGGTTTTGACAACGGTACCGGTTCCAATAATTCATAACCATTAAAAATCCTTGAGCTGCCTCAATAATTGTAGGTGCGAATTTATTCGTCAGAGGAATGGGGACACACCTCTGTTTCAGGTATTCCTTTGTTGACGAGGAATGTCCCCATGTACCCCAAACAAGTCAGGCGCTAACGCGCCGTGTTCGATTGAAATCGAACCTACATCAACAGAGGTATGTTTGTCTAATATCCATCTGGCTCCCCAAGGTTACAAAGCGCAAAAAAGTTTATAACCTCGTACCAATTGATACGAGGTTTTTTTAATCAAATAGACTATCATCAGCTACACTGAAAATAAAAATCACTGCTTGCATCCCGGCTAAATGTAGGTGCGAATTCATTCGCACATGACCCAATAGAAATGCAGTATATAAGGATTAGCAGAAATCCCTTAAACTGCTGCGCAGTTTTGTGCGATTGAAATCGCACCTACATCGATTTTCATCATCTGATGGTGCTGCGTTAGCGGCATTGGACTCTAATTCTATTAAACACCGGCTTCGCTCTTCAAAATATATCCCACACCCCGGACTGTTATGATATGAGCTGATTTAAGTTTCTTTCTGAGGTAATGGATATACAGCTCAACATAGCCAAATTCGGTTTTGGAGTAATAACCCCAGACCCTTTCAAAAATACGTTCTTTGGTTACAACCTGACCATGGTTGCGCATTAAAAGCTCCAGCAGCAGCGATTCTTTGACACTAAGCTGAATTACATCCTCTCCCCTGGTCACTTCACATTTCAATGGATCTAAAGTCAGTCCGGCCACTGTGATCGTATTACAGATTAATCCTTTATTTTTTCTGCGGGTCAGCGCCCTCAGTCTGGCCAGAAGCTCTTCCCTGGAAAAAGGTTTGATCAGGTAATCATCGGCCCCCAAGTCCAGACCTTCCGCCCGTTCCCGGGAGGTTCCCCTGTCGGTTATAACTATTAACGGGGTATCATAACCCTGGCGGCGAATTTCTTTGATAACCGGCAAGCCGTCGCGATCCAGAACAATCAGGTCGTAACTTCCGTTCGCCGCCATTTCAAACCCTATTTTCCCATTAACAGCTATGTCAATTACATAGCCATTTTTTCTAAGTAAATGGGAAATTTCTTTTACCAGTCCCATCTCATCGCCTATCAGCAGCAATTTCAAAGGGCTTATTTAACCTCCTTCTTGGGGAAACCCCTGAAAACTCGCGCCTTTATCAGTACAATTCCATCGAAATGTTTTACGGTATTACAGGTTTTATCTTATCCCACCAGCAATTAGAAAATCCCGGTAAAACTGTGGCAAGATTGATTATGGGGCAAAAACAATAAGGCGCGAATAAATTCGCACCAGATACTAACAATGATCGGTACTGTATAATACTTATACCTGTACGTCTATTTTGTTTTTAATAGCGCTGCTGTCATCTTGATCTATTATACTATTGTCACTGCTGTTTACTGATAGTGACTGCTGCTCCGTATTTTGTTTTTTCTCAGCTTTTTCTGCTTTTATTTGTTGAATCTGCGCATCTACATGCTGTATTTGCAGTTGTATTTGATTGGATTTTAGCTGTTTTGTTTTTTCATCATCCTTGCTTTGAGCTACTTTTTGTAATTCATTTTGAAGTTTGGCCTTTTGTTTTTCCAGCTGTGCTGCTTCATCAGAATTAACAGTAGAATAAGCGCTGCTGCTTGATGTTGAAGAAACTGATGATATATTCATATAAAAAGTCCCCTTTCTTGCTGCGGTGATTGTCTTCATTTTATATTATTATCGGAAGATATCTGCCCCCAGCTTAGCTAATACCCCGGGCAAACCTGTGGTAATACTGTGGCAAAATTGTGGTAGAGTCAGCATCAAAAATGACACACTTTGTTTTCATGGTAAAATGAAACAAGAGGTGAAAAATATTGATGGGGAAAAAGCTGGTTTATATCGCTGATGATGAAATTAATATTTGTAATATCATAAAGTCTTTTCTGGTCAAAGAAGGCTATGAAGTGGAAACATTTTACGATGGCCGTTCCATTCTGGAAGCTTTCCAGCTCAGACCAGCGGATATGCTTATTATTGACATCATGATGCCGGAAATAGATGGATATTCACTTTGTTCCTTTATTCGCCGGAAAAGCAGCGTACCCATTATTATCGTATCTGCTAAAGACACTGACCCTGATAAAATAGCCGGACTTACCCTGGGCAGTGATGATTACCTCACCAAGCCGTTCAGCCCAATGGAGCTTATAGCCAGAGTTAAAAGTATTTTTAGAAGAATTGAACTGGATCAAAATAAAGTTGAGAAAAATAATATCATCCAAATTTCAGATGTTACAATAAACCCCGCCAAGAAACAGGCTGAGATTGGTGGCAAAAACATAGGACTTACAGGGATGGAATTTTCCTTGCTTTATTATCTGGCTGATAACATGAACAGGGCGGTTAGCCGCGGTGAACTGCTGGATAAGGTTTGGGGCTTTGAAAGCGCAGTGGAGACACGGGCAACTGATGATATGATCAAAAGAATCCGGAAAAAGCTTGCTGACACCGGTTCAGTTTTAAAAATTGATACCGTGTGGGGATTTGGTTTCAGAATACTGGACGGAACGATATTATGAAGACAAACACCATCAAATGGAGAATTTTTAAATACAATCTTATTGTGATCCTATTGCTGATAACACTGGTTACAATAATATTTAACATAGCTGTTCGTTTGTACTTTGAAAAAGACATCCTCCAGCAGTTAAATAAAATCGCCCAGCGCACCGAGGATACCGCTTTGCGGCAGGGGCCTGAATTCTTCCCTGATCCTGAAAAAAAACCACCGCCACCGCTACCTGATATGCAAAATGACAATGATCTTTTCAGATATTATTTCATGTTGGATCGTTCGCTTAGGGAACCTCTATCTGTTTTAAACGCCGACTATATTTTGCTTGACCAGGACAGAAACAGGATCAATCCTTTTCCAGAGGATTTTTTTGTGCCTTCCGCTGAACTGCTTGACCAGATTACAGCTGAAATCAGCAAATCAAAGGATTTAAGCGATGAAGCATACTTGAACTTTCATTTATCCGGTACTGATTATATAGCCATCATCAAACCGGTATCTGAAAAAAACACTTTCGGTCTGGGTTGGATCATTATCTACTCCAGTTTGGAAAAGGTCAACCAACTACAGATGGGCATAAACCTCATTCTTTTTGTTATACTCATTTTTTCGGCGCTGATTATTGTTTTATTCTCTTCTGTCGTGTCAAAAAAAATTTCAGCCCCATTTTCGTCTCTTAACCAGCATATCAGGGCTATCGCGGAAAGAAATTTCGGCACAAAAATTCAAATACCGGTAGACGATGAGCTGCGTGAATTCGTGAATAATATTAACATCATGTCCGAAAAGCTTGAAACATACGATCAAGCACAAAAAACATTTTTGCAAAACGCCTCCCATGAATTCAGAACTCCCCTGATGTCCATCCAAAGCTACGCCGAAGGCATAAAATACGACGTTGTGGATAAGGGTGCCGCTGTTGATATTATCATCGGTGAATCCAAAAGGATGACTAATCTGGTTGAAGATTTATTGTATCTGTCACGACTTGACACCATTGAGGAAAACTATAACTTTACCCGCCTGGATTTTAATGAATTAATAAATAATTGTATTGAACGGGTCAACGGTATCGCCATTAAAAATAATATAAAAATTTACGCCAATAAGCTTGACCGCAGTCTGGCAATATACGCGGATGAAGAAAAGCTGTCCCGCTCCATTACAAATGTGATCAGCAACTGTATCAGGTACGCCGGGAGTACGGTGACAATCACATCAAAAATTAACGAAAACAATAAAATAGAACTTGCCATTTCAGATGACGGCCCCGGCTTTGCAACTAATGAGCTGCCAAATATATTCGAGAGATTCTATAAGGGCAGAAAAGGCAATTTTGGGCTCGGCCTGGCTATCAGCAAGAACGTTATTGAAAAACACAATGGGAAAATTATCGCTGAAAATACCGCCACAGGCGCTTTATTCAAAGTTGAGCTGCCGGTAATTCAGCCCGGCTAAAGAAATGCATCAAAAAAAAGTTTTTCAGACTGTCAACAAATAAAAAAATCAAAGTCCATGGTGTTGAAACAAGCTGCTCCGTTACGGAGCGTCGTCAGTAAACTTAGCGAAGCTGAGGTTGCGAAATTGGATGAGCGAACAAGGATGTTCGCGAAAGCCTGAACAGAGCCAGGACGGCGAGTTGAAGGCGATCCAATTTCGCCCGAAGCGAGCTGTAGTTTACTAGACGCGAAGTAGAGGAGCCAAGCGGTTTCAACACCATGGACGACATTGTCTACAACCTGTTACAAATGCATGTGTTCTTTTTTCCTGACAGCAATATCGAATAAAATTTTACCCAGGTAGAACAGCAATAACACATTCAGGAGCGAGGTTATGATAAGCACAGGGCTATAAGGCACAGCATTCATGCAGGTCTTAAAGAGCACAAAATGGGTGTTGAGATAAACAGTCGCGCTGAATCCGGCGGATAAAAGCAGCAGCCTTTTATCCTTAAGATAGATGAAAGCTAAAATGGACAGGGCGACAGCCGGGAAAAGATATCTCTCATGCATCCTGGTGGATAAATTGAATACGCCTGTAATCAGGAGCAGCCCTGCCGCTGAGGCAAAAACCCTGCTGTTGCCTTTAATGTAAATGAACCAGGCCAGCAATGTGATCAGTATAATGAAAACCATCCCCCAGCTATGATAGCTCAATAGAAACTGGGTAGTGGCGTCCTTTACGTAGTTTAACCCAAGCAAACCGTAAAGGTTGAAAGCGTTTACCGAGGCATAGGGGTATTCTCCCGTGGTTTTTGAAAAGAGATTGTAAATCCACAGCACACCTTTGTTATAGGAAAATGGCAGGACAATGATTGCGGCCGTGCTCAAGGCGGCTGCCGCAACTTTGAGAAAACTTTTAAAGCTTTTTACCCTTACCAGCTCAAAGAAAAGCACCGGCAGAAAAATGATTCCTTGGGGTTTCATCAATACCGCGGCGGTAAACAGGGCGGCTGACAGTCCTATTTTCTTTTCTGACAGCAGATACACCGCAGCAATAATAATCAGGGTGAAGAACGAGTCCACCTGCCCCCAGAAGGTGGAATTAATAAATACAGCCGGGTTGAAAACATAAAAAGCTGCTAACAGGACGCTGGTTTCCAGAGTCAGATATTTTTTGGCCAGCCTGTAGATCAGGTATGACGAGGCAATATCCGCCGCTATTGACGGCAGTTTCAATAATATCGTGTAATATGAGTTCACCGCGGGGATGGCGGCAATCTTGCCAATTAAATATAAAATGTAGATATATAATGGCGGGTAATCGCTGGTCCTGGCGCCCGAATAAAATTGGGGAAAATTATTGGCGGCGGAAGATGCCCAGCCTTTGAAGATGTTAATATCATTATGCCCGTCCATCAAGGTAGCGGCGGCAAGCCGCAAAAGCAGCCCCACACCGAGCAGGGTCAGCAATAATATTTTTTCATGGCCGGGATCGATCTTTAACTTCTTGCGGAGCAAAAGGAAGTAAGCTGCAATAAATATGATCAAAAACACTGCCGCATAGCAGAGTAACTGCGGCGCATATTTAGTTCCCGCGCTGTTAATGCCCCCAAATCCGCGTCCACCGGAAGGCGCCGGCTGAGCCGCATCCTGGCCGGGGAACTGCCCATCTGGCTGGTTGGCCAGGTCAGGCTGCCGGTTTCTTTGCCGCTGGGCCGGGTCCGCTGCCTGCCCGCCCGGTGTTTGATTGGCATTATCGGATAACTGGCTTCTTGCGCCGGGTGTTTGCTGCGGCATGTCGGACGGTTGGTTTCTTTCACCTTGCAGGGAACTGCGGGGCTCATTAACGTTTTGGGCCGGGGCGGCGCTGCCTTTATATTTTGAGATGGAGTAACCGCATAAAGTTCCTGCCGCCAATAGTATTAAAAGCAAGCTTATGGTAAATATACGCTTTTTAATAACCGCCATCTGTTGCTCCTTTCAAACGTCCCGCGATGCCCAACTGCTTGCTCCGCTGTTTGATTGAAATCGAACCTACAGCCTTTATGTTTGTGCCGCGTCAGCGGCCTGTGTGCCTGCTAAACTGCTTTTCTTCCTGCAGGATTTCGTCCATGTAAGCAAGCAGGTCGGAGCGCAGTTCCGGACGGTCCAGCGCCAGTTTAATCGTAGCCTGAATATAGCCCAGCTTATCCCCGACGTCGTAACGCGCCCCTGACAGCCGCATGGCGAGCAGAGAACTCTCCTGACACACCACCCTCAGCGCGTCCGTCAGTTGAATCTCCCCTCCTTTACCAGGCTGCAGGCGCTCTAAGACCGGGAAGATCGACGGCTTCAAAATATAACGGCCCATCACCGCCAGGTTAGACGGCGCGTCCTCCACCGCCGGCTTCTCCACTAAATCCTGTACCCACGACACCTCTCCCGCGTCCTGCCAGGCGGCTGGCTGCAGGGAAACAATACCGTATTTCCATACATCCTCAGGCGCTACCGGCTGAACGCCCACCATTTCCGTATCAAACACTTCATATACATCCATCATCTGTCTGAGCGCCGGCTTGCCGGATATCATAATGTCGTCAGCGAGCAGCACGGCAAACGGTTCATCGCCAATAAACCGGCGGGCGCACAAAACCGCGTGCCCCAGACCCAGGGGTTCCTTCTGACGAATGTAATGGATGTTCGCCAGATGTGCCAGATCCCGAACGGTTTTCAGCATTTCTTCCTTACCGCTCTCGGCGAGTGTTTTTTCCAGCTCTACCGATCTGTCGAAATGGTCCTCTATAGACTGCTTATTCCGTCCTGTTACCACGATGATGCTTTCGATCCCTGACTGCACGGCTTCTTCGATAATGTATTGAATAGCCGGCTTATCCACAATAGGCAGCATTTCTTTCGGCTGGGACTTGGTGGCCGGCAAAAATCTCGTGCCCAGTCCCGCGGCGGGAATGACCGCTTTTTTTATTTTCATGAAACTTCCCCCCCGGCTTTCTGGTTTTCGGTGAATACCCAGAGCCGGCTGCCCATGTAGTTCACAGCGATGCCCACCCCTGTGGCCAGCAGCTTGCTGGACCAAAGACCAAGATGATTCACATCATGCAGGATAAACAGCAGTCCGGCTGACACCAGCAGGGAAAGCCCGTTTACACTGACAAAGCTGCCAAACTCAGGCAGGTTGATTTTTCGCGCAACCCTGAATGTCCACATCCGGTTGAGAAAGTAACTGTTGACCACACCGGCCCCATAGGCCAGCACCTGGGCCAGCAGGTACGGCGCCCCGCCCAGCGTCAGGAGAAAAAATACGGTAAAGTCAACTGCCGTGTTGCTCAGCCCCACGGTACAAAAACGCAAAAGCTGCAACACACTTTGCTTATTATTGAACACTCCAGATCACCCCTTTAGACTTGGCCTGCTCCTCCCCGGGCTTGTTGCGGAGAATATATAAAGGCCGGCGATAGGTTTCATTTATAACAGCCTCTTCGTTATAGACCGGAATTACTATTGAGTAACGGAATTGATTTCGTATAATGTCCCCCCGCCCGTAGAGCCGCCTTGCGGACCGCCCTGGGCGGAAGCGCTGTCCTGCCATTCTTCCTTGGGAACCTCTGTGCTGTTGGCTATGATCCAGTTCGTCACATCGCTGGAGCCGCCCCTGCCCCCGGCGCCGGAACCGACCAGGAAAAACTTCACTTTCTTATCCGCCACCATTTTTTCCAGTTTCTCTACTGTCAATATGTCGTCGGAACCGTTAAATCCGCCCATGGGCATAACAGCCTCACCTGTTTGAATGATATAAGATTCTGCCGTATTGGTGTCGCTGGTTGCAAACAGGTAAGTCTCCCCGGTATTATTACTTTTTACATATCGGTATAACCTGGTATCGATAACGGAACTCGTGCCGCCTCCTCCACCCTGTCTCTGGCCTAACCCCTGCTGACTCGGCCCGGCTGCCGGCAGCATAGTGTTGTCGCCATACAAAAGCGGTGTGGCCGACCAGTAGAGCGGCGCTGCCAGCAATACCAGCATACCGGCCATTGCCGCTATCGAAACCAGCTTCTGTTTTTTGGCGGCCAGGCACAACACCAGCGCCAGCCCAACTCCTGCAACTCCGATGCCGATAGACCAGCCCGCGCCGATCATCTTCTGGTAGGGATACAGTATATAAAGTTGGAACGCTGTGGCAGCAAGAATAGCTGACGGCAGCAGCCACATTTTCCAGCCTTCTCTGTCACGATACTGGTTCCAGAGCTCAACCCAGCCCGCTCCTGCGAGCGCCGCGATCGGGGGGGCGAGCATGATCAGGTAGTATTGATGGAAGAAGCCTGCCACGCTGAAAAACGCCATACCCGGGAGCAGCCAGCCCAGCCAGAACAGGGTCTCGTTTTGCTTAGTGGTGAGCGGACTCCTCCGGCGTATCCCCGCCAGCAAACCGACGCAGGCGAAGGCTGCAAAGGGCAGCAGCCAGCTGATCTGCCCGGAGAGTTCGGACTGGAACAGGCGCAGCGGGCCTGCATTGCCGGTGTTGAACATGCCACCGCCCCGCGCTCCCTGAGGTCCGTCCCCGCCAAGGTTGGGCTGTTGATTCTGCCTGCCTTCAGCTCGCGGGTCGTTGCCTCCCGGCGCATTTGCTCCACCCGGCGCCTGCGGCTGGTCAGGCATATTTGCAGCATCAGGCGGCGCCTGCCGCGGATTGGTC
The DNA here is from genome assembly GCA_964543575.1 of uncultured Pelotomaculum sp. Lineage (GTDB taxonomy): Bacteria > Bacillota > Desulfotomaculia > Desulfotomaculales > Pelotomaculaceae > Pelotomaculum_B. The sequence continues at coordinate 1,471 of CAZIYV010000056.1, read as the reverse complement.
ATATTATTGGTTCCGTCTTGCGGGATCTGCTGTGGATTGTTTGTATTGTTAGTCCCATCCGGCGCTGTCTGCTGCCGGGTGGAGGTATTGCTGGTCCCATTCGGCGCTGTCTGCTGCCGTTCCGGTCTTATGCTCTCGTCCTGCTGTGTCTGCCGGTCAGCCGCTCCGCCCGGAGCACCGCCCGGAGCGCCACCGCCTCTGCCCATTCCCTTCAGGCGGGCTATGCCGTTATAGCCGAAAGCGAGCTCCAGCACGGAGTTTGTGTCACTGCCCCCGATATAGGGCCGGTTTTCCTCTGGGGTTAAATCAACCACGACCGCCCAGGACAGGGTCACCCCTACCAGGACAACAGTCGCTGCCGCAAGGACGGCCAGTTTCTTTTTCCATTCGCCCTTGAAAGCAAGCAGGTAGAACAGGTAAAAAGCCGGCGCCACCATGTAAGCCTGCAGCATTTTCATATTAAAGCCCACACCGATCATGGCAAAGGCGCCCAGAACCCACCACACCTTCTGATTGCTGATCCCCCGGAACAACATCCAGGTGGCGAGCAGTAGTGTAAATACCAGTAAGCTGTCAATATTATTGGTCCGGCTCACCGCTGCAGCGACCGGCGTGCAGGCCATAACCAGGCTCGCCAGGCGGGCGGCTGTCCTGCCGAAAGTTGGCTTGACCAGGACATAAATCAGTATAACGGAACCGACGCCGGCCAGTGCCTGCGGGAGGATTACGCTCCACCCGTGCACGCCGAAAACATACGCGAAGGCTGTCTGAACCCAGAAGGTGACCGGCGGTTTATCCACTGTAACGAACCCGCCCGGATCTAAAGATGCGTAGAAAAAAGCATGCCAATTCTGCAGCATACTGGTCACGGCTGAAGTGTAATAGGCGTTGGCGTACAGGCTGTTCCAGATGTTGTAAATATTTAAAAAAGCGGCCAGCAAGGCAATGCCTATCAAAATAAAATCGAAACGTTGACCTTGTTTCGGTTCCATGGTCATGTTCCCCCCTCCATATAGCATAACCGGTGATTTCAGGTCTTTTTACCCTTATAAAATAATACCCTTAAAACCTGAATTAACCCTTAACGGTAACTGAACATTGATTGAGTATTAGCTGAATGTACGCTGAAAAAACAAAACAGCATTCATACAGTTAGAGCTTGCATGAATGCCGTCACTAATTTAAAAAAATTTATTTTTCAAAGCGGAGTGCTTCGATCGGATCCAGACTTGATGCTTTTTTAGCGGGATAGTAGCCGAAGAAAACTCCTATTACGGCAGAAAAGCCTGCGGACAACAAAATAGAATACATTGTAATATAGGTAGACCAACCGGCAAATTTCGATATCAACTTGGCTCCCGCCACCCCGGTGAGAATACCCAAGACACCTCCCGCCAGGCAGAGCACCAGAGACTCCACCAGGAACTGGTTGCGGATGTTGCTCTCGGTAGCCCCCACCGCCATGCGCAGG
>CAZIYV010000055.1:0-19037 GCA_964543575.1 uncultured Pelotomaculum sp. | reverse complement strand
CGCTTTCAACTGCAGTAGAGAAATAATCACTTTTGAGAAAAGCTTTCTGGAAACCGGTGAGCCAAAAGGTTTGACTATGACCTTCGGCGCCAGCCAGAACGACGGTAAGTCCAACTGGGGGCTGAACCGCTGGGCTAAAGAAGGCTTAATTAAAAAAGTTGTCTCAGGGCACTGGTCACTGCAGCCCGATATGATCAAGATGGCCGTGGAAAATAAAATTGAGGCCTACAACCTGCCCCAGGGGGTCATATTGCACCTTTGGAGGGCAATCGCCGGGAAAAAGCCGGGGATTATCACTCATGTGGGGTTAAAGACTTTTGTTGACCCCAGGGAAACAGGCGGTAAATTAAACAGCATCAGTCATGAAGAGTATGTCAAAATAGTTGATATTGACGGAAAAGAATACCTGTTCTACAAATCATTCCCAATCAACGTGGCAATTATTCGCGGCACGACAGCGGACGAAAAGGGCAACATTTCTATTGAAAGGGAAGGCATCGCCCTTGAGTTTCTTGCTGCGGCGCTGGCGGCTAAAGGGTGTGGCGGAAAAGTTATCGCTCAGGTTGAGAGGGTAGCTAAATGCGGCACACTGCACCCAATGATGGTTAAAGTACCGGGAGTTGTAGTAGACGCTATAGTAGTAGCCAAGCCGGAAAATCACTGGCAGGTTCCCATGGGTGAGCAGTACAACCCCAGCCTCTGCGGTGAAACCAGAGTGCCTCTCAACAGGGTCAATCCATTGCCCTTGAACGAAAGAAAGGTCATCTGCCGGAGGTGCGCCATGGAACTGGTGCCAAACGCGGTTGTCAACCTGGGCATCGGCATGCCGGAAGGCGTCGGTGTGGTGGCGGCTGAGGAAAGCATCAGCGAGAGTATGGTTATGACGGTGGAGCCGGGGGTAATCGGTGGAGTGCCTCTGGGCGGAGTATACTTCGGCACGGCGATCAACCCTGAAGCAATGCTGGATCACCCCAACATGTTTGACTTTTATGATGGCGGCGGGCTGGACCTGGCAGTGCTGGGAATGGCTGAGTTAGACCAGTATGGAAATATCAATGTCAGTAAATTTGGTCCACGCATTGCCGGAGCCGGTGGATTTATCAACATTACCCAGAGTACCAACACGGTTGTATTTTGCGGCACGCTGACCGCCGGTGGCTTGAAACTGGAAATCAAGGATGGAAAATTAAATATTGTCAAAGAAGGCAAAATTAAAAAATTGGTCAACAAAGTGGAGCACATCACCTTCAGCGGTGAATACGGCAAGACGAGTGGTCAAAAGATTCTATATGTAACTGAGCGGGCTGTATTTGAGCTTCGTCCGGAAGGAATCACATTGACGGAAATCGCGCCGGGAGTGGACCTGGAAAAAGATGTCCTGGCCCAGATGGAATTCAAACCGCTGATAGCTCCGGATCTAAAGCAAATGGATGCTCGGATTTTTTGTGAACCGGCAATGGGCATTAAAGAGCAGATATTGGCAAAGGTAAAGAGTAAATAGTTAAGCATTTATACAGTTAAAAATTTAAATAGTTAAATAGTTCTAAAGGCTTAAACCCAAGTTAAATTGTGTTAATTAAAAAATAGAACAGGGGGAAAAGAAAAATGGCACTTAAAACCAGAGAGGACTACCTGAAATCGTTAAAAGCAATGCGGCCCAATGTTTACAAGTTTGGAAAACTCATTGAGGACGTAACCACCGACCCGGCCACCCGCCGGACCGTGGAAAGCCATGCGCGCGGCTTTGACGCCGCCCATGATCCCGAGTATGCCGACGCTTTCACAGCAGTTTCAGACTTTACGGGAGAAAAGATTCTCAAGTGGAATGGAATGATGGACAGCCTGGAAGACATCATTGCCAACTCAGTGTTCAAGCGCTGGATGTACCGCTTCACCGGCACCTGCAACGGCGGACTCTGCGTGGGCTGGAACAGCCAGAACGTGCTGTGGAACGTTACCGCGCTTATGGACAAAGAATACGGAACCAACTACCAGGAGCGTCTCAAAAAGTGGATTCTCAGCGCCCAGGAAAAAGGATTGGTAGTGTCAGGCGCCCTGACTGACGCCAAGGGCGACCGCAGCATGAAGGCCTCCCAGCAGGCGGAAATTGACGCCAACGTGCACATCAAGGAAGTCCGGGCAGACGGCGTTGTCATCAGCGGGGTCAAAGCGATGATTTGCGGCGTGGCCGCATCCAACGAAATATTCCTCCTGCCGGGCGGCGGCTACAAGGAAGATGACAAGGCTTTTGCGTTAGCATGTGTGGTGCCTCGCGATATAGAGGGCTTAACCATAGTGGAAACCCGCCGCCCCAGTGACGGCAGGGAACTTGATGAGGGCTGGGACATACCTGAGACAGGAATCACCCAGGCCTACCTGATCTTTGAAGACTGCTTCGTCCCCAACGACAGGGTCTTCATGTGCCAGGAATTTAAGTACAGCGGCAAGGTCATCGAGTACTTCACCGCCAATTACCGGGCCTGCATCGGCGCCTGCGTGGCCGGCCAGGGCGATATCATGATCGGCGCGGGTGCACTGATGGCCAGGACCAACGGCCTGGCGGCAAGCACGTTCTCCGCCAAGATGGTCGATATGGCTGTAAATAACGAAACCACTTACGCTGTAGGCATCGGCGCGATGGCAGTGGGTAAACCGGGCCCCGGCGGTATGTGGGTTTCCGATTCACTGCTTGCTCATACCAACAAGGTGCACGTTGCTACCCTTCCGTACGAAACCAAGCGTCTCTGCCAGGACATCGGCGGCGGTATCGTGGAAACCGGCTGCTTCCCGTCCTACAAGGACTTCCAGGACCCGAAATACGGCAAGAAAATTGAGAGTGTCGTTAAGGCCAGCGTAAGATTCAGCGCCGAGTCAAGGGCGCGCGCGGCCAGGCTTTCAGAGTGGTTGACCCTGGGCGCGGGCGTTCCGGGATGCATGCACGGCGGCGGGTCACCTGACGGAGCTAAGATGGTTGTCAGAGCGTTCACTCCGGTTGACAAGTTTGCCCAATTTGCCAGCAAGATTGCCGGTATTACTGAAGAAGTTACGGAACCGGAAAAGAAAAAGAAATAGAACGTATTTTACACATCAGATAGCGTGCGGCCGGGGGAAGAAACCCCGGCCGCCAAAAAAAACAGTTTAAGCATTAAAGGGAAAAAGTGACCGCACCAGTTTTTACAGCTAATAGACCGGCACCAGAACTAAACAACAAACTCACGAGAGGAGACTACCCATGAACTTTCAACTAACTGAAGAGCAGCAACTAGTGCGTGCCAGCGTAAGAGAATTCTGCCAGAAATTCGTAGATCCCATAGCCCAGAAAGTAGACCAGGAGCCATACTTCCCCATGGAAAACGTCAAAAGACTGGCCGAGCAGGAGTGGACAGGCATCCCTTACCCGGTGGAATACGGCGGGGCCGGAGCCGACTACCTGACCTACATCATCGTGCTGGAAGAATTATCACGCGCCTGCGCCACCACCGGCTTCACCTTAGAGTGCCACAGCTCACTCGCCAGCTTTCCCCTGTGGAAATACGGCAGCGAAGAGCAAAAACAAAAGTGGCTGGTACCCCTTTGCAAAGGCGAGATCCTGGGATCCTTCGCCCTGACCGAGCCAGGCGCCGGAACAGACGCCGGATCCGGCACGACAACCGCAGTTCTAGATGGCGACGAGTACGTCTTAAACGGCACCAAGATGTTTATCTCCAACGCCCCCGTGGCCGGAGTCTTCATCATGTTTGCCCTGACCGATAAGAGCAAGGGCGCCAAGGGCATCAGCGCGTTTATCCTGCCAGGCGACACACCAGGACTTACCATCGGCAAACACCTGAACAAAATGGGTATCCGCGGCTCACTCACCGCAGAAGTAATCATGAAAGACTGCCGCATACCCAAAGAAAACATGCTGGGCGCGGAAGGCAAAGGCTTCCCCATCGCCATGTCCACTCTAGACGGCGGCCGCATCGGCATCGCCGCCCAGGCCCTCGGCATCGCCCAGGCAGCCTTGGACGAGTCAGTAGCCTACTCCAAAGAAAGAGTACAGTTCGGCAAACCCATCAGCTCCTTCCAGGCCATTCAGTGGATGCTCGCCAATATGGCCACAGACGTAGAAGCAGCCAGATTTTTGACCTACTACGCAGCATGGTGCTACGACCAGGGCAAGAACTACAGCAAAGAAGCAGCCATGGCCAGACTGTTCGCCTCCGAGTGCGCCGCCAAGCACACCAACAGAGCCATCCAGATCCACGGCGGCATCGGCTACATTAAAGGCCACAAAGTAGAGCAGCTCTACCGCGACGCCAAGATTACCGAGATTTACGAAGGCACCAACGAAGTTATGCGCATGGTTATCTCCGGCAGCGTGCTGCGCTAGCAATTTATTAAAAGCATCAGGCAAAAGCATCAGGCAACAAAAAGAGGGTAGGGAAGCTGAAAGTCCAGCCTTTCCCCTTAAAGATAGGTGGCTAGTAAGCTTGCAACCCCTACCCCTTCCCATAAATCAAAGATTAAAAGACAAGAACTTTTAAAATAAGAATTTTAAAAAACAGAAGTTTAAAACATTTAAATAAATTTAAAAAGCTTACCCCTACCTAATGTACTCTACTCTCCTTTCCATTGCCTTTGACATGGATAGCATGCCTCCTCTTAAATACCGGCCAACGGGCCAGCGAAAGAAACTATCCATGTCAGGGGACATCTTTTTAAACAAACAAGCCGGTAGGAAAAAGCAAGTAAAAAAAACAGCCAGACTTTTGATTTTTAATATAAAAAACCCACACACAAGAAGCTTACAAGTATCACTTAGCACTTCAATAAACGCAAAAGAGGTGAACAATATGCCCAAGATAATAGCCTGTTTCAAATGGGTAATGGACGAGGCAGACATTAAGTCAGACCCCAAATCAAACCAGTTAGTCCTTGACCGCGTCGGCTACAAGATCAGCGAATACGACCGCAACGCTATAGAAGAAGCAGTGCGTTTGCAGGAAGCCCACGGCGGCAGCGTGGCCGGCATCACCGTAGCCACGCCCGGCGCCAAGCCCTGCCTTAAAGACGTCCTCTCCAGAGGACCCGAAAAAGCCTGCTTTGTCAATGACCCCGCCTTCGAAAGCCTTGACCCCTCACAGACAGCAGCCATCTTAGCCACCGCCATAGAAGGCAAAATAGAGTACGACCTGATCATCTGCGGCGAAGGTTCCAGCGACCTGTATGCCCAGCAGGTAGGGCCGGCGCTGGCCGAAAAGCTAGGCCTGCCCTGCGCCACCTACGTCAACAAATTAACCTACGTAGAAGAAGAAAACAAAGTCATAGCCCAGCGCAAGCTGGACGACGGCCTGGAAACAGTGGCAATTAAACTGCCCGCCCTTATTACCGTCTTGCCCGATATCAACACACCAAGGATACCCAGCTTAAAACAGGTCCTCGGCGCCGCCAAAAAGCCAGTGGCCAGCGTCAGCCTGGCCGACCTGCAGCAGACGTTCGAGCCATGCCTTAAAACAACCAGCATCCTCGCCGCCACCATGGAGCGGCGACGCCTCAAGTTTACATCAGAAGCAGACGACATCCGCAAAGTAGTAGACGGTTTGCTAAAAGAAGGAGTAATCGCGTAAAGGAGGTTTAAAAAATGGCAGGAGTTTGGATATTGGCAGAAAGCCGCGAACAAACCCTCGAACTGCTCAGCGCAGGCATAGATCTCGCCGCCCAGCTCGGCGCAAAAGTCGCTGCCTTCGCCACGGATAGCCAGCTGGCCGAAGAATACATCAGACACGGCTGCGACGAAGTGCTGCTGCTGCCCCCCCTGGCCGAGAATCAGCCGTTAGAGTCATACGTGCCGGTAATAGTAGAAGAAGCCCTGCTCACCGGCCCCGAGATAATCCTAGCCGGCGCCAGCCAGAGAGGCAGAGAAATGGCCGCCCGCATCGCCGCCAGCCTTAATACCGGACTGTGCAGCGGCTGCACCGGGCTGCGCCTCGACCCGGAAAAGAAACAACTCGTCATGGAGCGCATGCTCTTCGGTGGCGCCGCAGTGCAGACAGTAGTCTGCCCCGCCCGGCCCCAGATGGCCACCATACCGCCCCGCACCTTTGAGCAGGCCCAGTTGGCCCAGGGTCATGAGGGGCAGGTAAGACAGCTGCCCGCTGCCCCGCCATCCCGCGTAACCGTAGTCGAAAGGACACCGAGGGCCAGCGAGGCTGTAGACATAACCGAAGCCAAAGTAGTCGTGTGCGTCGGCCGCGGCCTAGAGAAAAAAGAAGATATCTCACTGGCGCGTGAGCTGGCCGGCGTTTTAGGCGGCGAAGTAGGCTGCTCGCGGCCCGTGGCTGAAGACTTGCGCTGGCTGCCCGAAGAGCTTTATCTCGGCATATCCGGCAAAAAAGTCAAGCCCGACCTGTACATCGGCCTCGGCGTAGCCGGCCAGATCCAGCACGTCAGCGGCATCCGCGACAGCAAAGTAATAGTGGGCATCAACCGCGACGAAAACGCGCCTATCTTTGAGGCGGCCGATTACGGCATCGTAGGCGATTTGTACGACGTGGTACCCAAGCTGGTCAAAGAACTAAAAGCCGCTTTAAAAATATAAGCACCGGTGGTGGTAGAAATGGAAGAAGAAAAATTTGGAGCCATAATCGTAGGAGCCGGCCCTGCCGGCAGCACCGCCGCCTATATACTGGCCCAGGCAGGCCTGGAAGTACTGTTCATTGAAAAAGGAGCCGCGCCCGGGAGCAAAAATATGTTCGGCGGACGCATGTACAGCCACGCCTTAAACCAGATCATCCCGGACTTCTGGGAAGAAGCCCCGCTGGAAAGGGCAGTCTCCAAAGAAACAGTAACCTTTTTAGCCGGCGATCAAGCCATGTCCTTAAACTGCCAGGATATGAAATGGGTTAAGCCACCGTATCATTCCTTCACCCTCTTGCGGGCCGAATTTGACGCCTGGCTGGCCTCAAAAGCAGAAGAAGCCGGCGCCATGCTCGCCTGCGGCATACGCGTGGACGACCTGTTAATCAAAGACGGCAAAGTGGCCGGCATCATAGCCGGAGAAGATGAGATGCTGGCCGACGTGGTCATAGCCGCCGACGGCGGCAACTCAATTATTGCCCAAAAAGCCGGCCTGAGAAAAAAAGCGCCCGACCCACATCAGGTTGGCACCGGCGCCAAGCAGATTATCAAGTTATCCGCCGAGGCCGTCAGCCAGCGTTTTGGGCTTGCTGCAGGTAATGGCGCGGCCCAGCTTTTTGTCGGTGACTGCACCAAAGGCATGCAGGGCGGCGGCTTTCTCTACACCAACAAAGACAGCATTTCCCTGGGCCTCATTGTCGGCGCGGGGCAGCTGCAAAAAAACAAGTACAGGATCAGCGACCTTTTGGAGGAGTTCAAAGAAAGCCCGCACATAGCCCCATTGATCGAAGGGGGAGAAGTGGTGGAGTATTCCGCCCACTTAGTGCCCGAGGCAGGCCTTGGCATGATGCCGCAGCTCTATAGCGACGGGATCCTGGTGACAGGAGACGCGGCCGGGTTTGTGCTTAACCTGGGTTATGTGGTGCGGGGCATGGATTTCGCCATCGCCTCCGGGGCGGCCGCGGCCAAAGCGGTGCTGGCGGCCAGGTCTGCTAATGATTTTTCAAAGCAAAAGCTCGGTATCTACCAGCAGTTCTTAAAAGACAGCTTTGTCATGAGAGACCTGGAGGCATATCGCGGCGCGCCGCACTTTTTAGAAATCCAGCGCATGTTTAAAGCCTACCCGCAGTTTGCCGCGGGCCTGGTGAGCAAGATCTTTACCGTTGACGGCAGCCCCCCGGAGCACCTTTTGGGGAAAGCGCTCGGCCATATTAAAAAGAGCGGGATCGGCTGGGCCCAGTTGGCGGGAGACGGCTGGAAAGGAGCGCGAAATCTATGAAAAAGCTGAGCATTGAACAACTGCTGGGGATAGATAAGTTTGCGGTTGACGATGAAGAGGCCCACATTGTTTTAAACAAGGAGATCTGCGCTTCCTGCCCGGACAAGCCCTGCACCTTTGCCTGCCCGGCGTGCTTGTACACGCTGAAGGAAGACGGTGAGATAGGCTTTGACTACGCGGGCTGCCTGGAGTGCGGCACCTGCAGGGTTATCTGCCCGAAAGAGGGGGCCATCACCTGGCAGTACCCCAGGGGTGGGTTCGGGATTAATTTCAGGTACGGGTAAACCAACGGAAAGTTTGATCTTCCTTTAAGGTCTTTATAATTTGTGGCATTTATTTAAAAAGTCATATTTGTGAAAGGAGGGTGGTTATCGGAGCCGTTGTTTTAGAAAACTTAATAGCGAGAAGTATTGAATGAGTTTTAAATGGGTCTAATATTAAAGAATACAAGGAGGATTGCAATGAGTCAAGCGGCAGCCGAATTAGGCACAAAAGCAGCGCAATTATCCGACAAGGCAAAGAAAATGCTTCGTTACCGTTGGGTTTGCTATGGTATTTTATTGTTTACGTACGTTTTTGTTTATTTCGACCGCGTCTGTCCCGCTGTTGTGGCGCCGGAGCTGATGAAAGAATTTGGCCTGACAGCGACTGCGCTGGGGGTTCTGTCGTCCATGTACTTTTATCCCTATGCGGCGATGCAGATCCCGTCAGGTGTACTGTCAGACACCCTGGGACCAAGATTTTCGGTAAGTTTTTTCTTTCTTATCGCAGCTGTCGGCACCATAATGTTTGGTCTGGCGCATAGTTTCACTGTGATTATAATTGGCCGCTTCCTGATGGGTGTGGGTGTGGCGGTTGTGTGGATACCCTGTATGAGGATTCTAGCTAACTGGTTCCGACCTAAAGAGTTTGCCACGCTGACGGGTACCATGCTCACCCTGGGCAACGTCGGCGCCATTATCGCTTCCGCCCCGCTGGCGTTAATAGTGGGCGCAATGGGTTGGAGAGCAGCGTTTTACTGGGTCGGCGCCGGTCTGGTAATAGTAGCCATACTGAACTTTATTTTACTGAGGAACAAGCCGCAAGACATGGGACTGCCGACTGTTTCGGAAATTGACGGTGTGGATTATTACACATCAGCCGACGGTTCGCACAATGCGACCTTCCTGCAAAACTGCGGCAAGCTGTTCAAAATGAAAAACTACTGGCTGATAGCAATTTACGCGTTTATGATTTACGGCACGGTCATGGGATTCCAGGGCCTCTGGTTTATTCCATTCGTCCAGGATATCTATGGTCTCACTAAACAACAGGCCGCCAACATGCTGATGATGTGGCCCATAGGTATGGCTATAGGTTGCTTTACCATAGGCCTGGCATCCGACCGGTTGCTGAAGTCGAGGCGGAAAGCGTCTCTCTACGGGATGTTTGTCTATATTATCGTCTGGCTGCCGGTGGTATTGATGACAGGTCATATTAATGTGGGACTCTTCTACCCCTTGCTGTTCATTATGGGTTTCTGGTGCGGCAGCTATGTTCCCAACTACGCTCACGTATCCGAGGGGCAGCCGCACAGTTTTATCGCAACAGCAAACGGCATGGTAAACATCTGGTATTTCGTTGGGGGAGCATTTTTCCAGACTATCATGGGACGTGTGCTTGATTCCTACGGCAAAGTCAACGGGCATTTCCCGGTCGAAGCTTACCAGAGGGCTTTTTGGATTTGTATAATCGCGCTTGTTATCGGATTAATAGCCATGTACTTTACTGAAGACTCCAAAGCATTGCAGAAGGCGTAGGCCTAATGTAAAGCTGTCTTTCAAGAATGCAAGTGCTTTTTATCATGCGTTAAAGTCGCAATCGTTTTTTGGGAAGGGGGGCATGGATACCGGTTGAATAACCGGCATTCCATGCCTTCCGGTTTAAGCGCCATATATTTACAAGAAAAGGTGATTTACATGCGCCGTAACTATAGTGAAAAGAAGATAAAAGGAAAAACCTCAAGTGCCGGTTACGTATATGTTGAGGGACATGGTTGGATCAATATTGAATTATTCCTCGACAAAATCAGAAAAGATGTAAAAAGATTTGAACAGGAACTTAGCAACACGCAAAAAAAAGCAAAGGTGATTTTAAAGCAGGGAGGTGAGCTAGCTTGCGTGCCATTTACCCGGGGAGTTTCGATCCCGTGACCCTTGGTCATTTAGATATTATCGAAAGGGCTTCTTTGCTCTTTGACAATGTAATTGTGGCAGTTTCCCGCAACCCGATGAAAAACCCACTATTTTCAGTTAGTGAGAGGGTTGAGATGCTCAGGGAAGTCCTTGCGCTGTATCCCAATGTTGAGGTGGATTCATTTGAAGGTTTGACGGTGGATTATGCGCTGCAGAAGAAGGCCAAACATATCGTACGGGGGCTGCGGGTAATCTCCGACTTTGAAAACGAGTTTCGGATGGCGCTTACTAATAAAAAGCTGACAGGTATTGTTGAAACGATATTTCTGATGACTAAAGCGGAATATTCGTGCATCAGCTCAAGCACTGTAAAAGAATTGGCCTCATTTGGCGGTCAACTGAACTGCTTTGTACCACCTCTGGTGGAAGATAGGTTAAAAGAAAAATATTCGAACCGGTCATTAAAGCTGGAGAAAACTAGAGATATGTGCGCGGTGTACCTTTAACTCTTACCAAAAAAGGCGCCTTTTAACCATAATATGCTGCGACCCTGTCCAATTATCGATAATCCGGAAGCCCTGGCTGAAATCATTGCCGAAACGGGAGCACACTCTACCCAGGTAAAATCCAACGGGGGAGCTGCTGAACTGGCTGATAAGCTGCGGAACTATTCCCGCGCCTGGGGACGTGAGGCCGACATGCTCATGGAAAGCAAGCAAAAGGCCAAAGTCTTACGTGAAGTTGTTGAATACGCAAACATTTTCTATTATCATAAATCCTCATGAAAGCAAGTCGTTGGGTTTCTGCCGGACTTTACCAGTGAAGATATTGCCGTCTTTGTTGCATTGTGAGGCAATGGACGGTAAGGCGGGCATCCTGCGCAATACCCCAGGCAAGACTCATGAATGCTTTTATTAATTATTTTGTACAAATCAATAAGCAGTAATATTTGATCCTCGTCTAAATCCTTAATTTTAGTCACATCAATTGCCTCCCGTTTTTAGAATTTCTTCGGAAGGCTTATTTTTCCTGCTTTCAAATATAGGCTCAGGTAGGCATAATTAGTTATATTTCGACCATTTATTGGAATGCTAAAGATAAGGAATCTCTAGATAATCGACCGGAGGGGCGCCTGTAGTGAAAGATATAACAAAGGTCTTTGAAGACAGCGAGAAAGAAATAATAGAGTATTTACTTAATATGGCCAAAAATGGTGAATACACCCGGTATGCCTCCATTGATATGAAGGACTGGTTGGTATCAATAAGAGAAACAACCAGGGGAATTATTAATTTATTAAAAAATGGAAAAGGCACACTGCATGTGGATGAGAGCTATATGGGCGATGAAAGTACAGCTTTTAGCCTGAGAGAGGCGAGGCTTCACCGTGCCCGCGGTGTCCCGATGGCCATGTTCCTGGGAATGGCAAAATTATACCGGCAGTCCTTTCTGGCGGTAATGGGTGAAACTTCCCGCCTGAACCCTGCGGAGAAGAAACGCGTGCTCAACAAAATAAACCTGTACTTCGACAGGTTTGAAGTCGGTGTCTGCTCGGCATGGGAAAAGTCAACGGATGATCAAAGAGTTTACGAGTTGCAAGAAGTAAACAGGCTGCTTACTAACGAAACGGGCAGGCTTCGATCCGCTGACAAAACTAAAACTGATTATCTTAAAAATATTAGCCATGTGATACGTACACCGGTGAAAGTAATATTAGGTTTTGTGGAAACACTTCTAAAACAAAATCTTAGTCAAGAACAAAGGGAAAATGTGAAAGCCATAAGCCTATGCGGCAGTCAAATGCTTGAGCTTATAAATAATATTCAGGATTTTTTGAAAATAGAAGCTGGCGAGATGGTACTGGAGGAAGCGGTTTTTAACATAGAAGATGTTCTAAAAGATGTGATAACAAAAGTCAGGCAGAAGGCGAAGGAAAAGGACCTGAATATTGAAGTTGTCTTTCAAGAAAATGCACCGAAGACATTTATTGGTGATCCGGCTAGAATCGAGCAGGTTATCTTCAATCTGGTTTTTAACCTGATAGGTTTAGCCCAGAAAGATATTGTTACTATTTCAACTTCTAATGGAAATAGGGAATGCACTGAGGGTGTTGTTTCCTATTTGCTTTTTGATGTAAGGAATACCGGGATCGGAATTAACCCGGATAAACTTAAACTTTTCTTTGAAGCTTTCACCCAGATAGAAGCAAGTACTGTCAGAGAGTTTGAAGGGAATTGGTTAGGCCTCACCATTTGCAGAAGTACAGTCGAGCTTTTAGGCGGAATGATTTGGGTAAAAGGCAATGAATCGAGAGGGTTAACCATTTTACTTAGTATACCGGTTAAAATTATTAATGATAAGGCATGCTTAAGCAGGGACTTGCAATGATGCAACACCGCCTCACGTGATGCAGCTGTGCTTCATAAGAAATGATGCGTTCTATCATAGAAAAAACAATAATGCCTATTTTCGATTCTTTAACGCATCACATAAGACTTTTAATACAATTTCATTGATAAGTAAAGACATATTTCCCGGGGATTTTATGCACTCAATCACTCCTCTGGGAAGTGCCAATATACTGGCACGGTAATTGCTTATAATATATAACGTTGGGAATTTACGTTATAAGTGTAAACTGTACTATATGACATTACCATTGACACAGCGCAAAACGGGTCATATAATAGCTTCATAACTAAATGCGAAAAACATTTAACCTTCAGGGACGGGTGTAATTCCCTACCGGCGGTAAGGCCATACAGGCTGAGCCCGCGAGCCCTTACAGGGGCTGATCCGGTTAAAAGCCGGGGCCGACAGTTAAAGTCTGGATGGGAGAAGGTGACGATTGGCCTTAATTAAGTGTTTTTAAGGCTGTGGTTCTATTCTTCTTTAGACATAAACGTGCCCTGAGGTGTAAACTCAGGGTTTTATTTTTTATTCCGACGTCTGACGTCCGACGACCGACGACTGAAATGGCAGGTCCATCATGGACAAACGTTATATGAAGACAGCTTTGACTCTGGCGGCCAGGGCGAGAGGCCGGACCAGTCCCAATCCCTTGGTGGGCGCCGTTGTGGTCAAGGAAGGGAAAATAATAGGCCAGGGTTATCATCTGAAGGCCGGTACGCCCCACGCTGAAATACATGCGCTTAACGAGGCGGGGCAAGAAGCAAAAGGAGCAACACTATACGTGACTCTGGAGCCGTGCTGCCATCATGGACGTACCGGCCCATGTACAGAAGCGGTAATAAACGCCTGTGTTTCAAGAGTAGTTACAGCAATGGCCGATCCTAACCCGCTGGTTTCCGGTAAAGGGATAGAAAGACTGAGAGAGGCCGGTATAGAAGTGACCCTGGGTGTAATGGAAAAAGAAGCCCTCAAGCTAAATGAAGTTTTTATTAAATACATTACAACAGGCCGCCCTTTTGTTGTGGCCAAGGCGGCCATGAGCCTGGACGGGAAAATAGCAACCCGTACCGGCAAGTCAAAATGGATCACAGGTCCGGCGGCACGGGCTTACGGCCACCAGCTAAGGGACTGGTATGACGCGATAATGGTAGGCATAGGAACCGTGCTCGCCGATGATCCCTCTCTCACAACCCGGCTGCCGGGCGGTGGCGGGCGCGATCCGGTCAGGGTTATCCTGGACAGCATGGCCCGCATTTCTCCGCAAGCAGCGGTAATAACCCAACTGTCTAACGCTCCTACCTTAGTTGCTGTGACTTCCGCAGCCCCGCCTGAGAGACTCAAGGCTTTGCGCGAGTCAGGCGCAGTGGTGCTGGTTGTTAATGAAGGGCCGCGGGTTGACTTGACTGAGCTGATGAAGGTACTGGGCTCAAGGGGGATTACTTCCGTTTTAATAGAAGGAGGCGCAGGGGTGCACAGTTCCGCGATCAGCGCCGGGCTTGTTGACAAAGTGGCCTGGTTTATAGCCCCTAAAATAATAGGTGGAACTACAGCGCCCGGCCCGGTAGGCGGAACAGGAGCAGACGACCCCTCCGGAGCGGCGGCGTTGGAGAGGGTCCTGGTAAAGCGTCTGGGGCCGGATATACTGCTGGAAGGATATTTTAAGCATTGAGGTGATAGATGGTTGTTTACAGGTATAGTTGAGGAACTCGGGGTTATCTCCGCCGTCCGTCGCGGAGCGGATTCAGCTCAGCTTATTATTGAGGCGGAAAAAGTACTGGAAGGCAGCAGGGTGGGCGACAGTATCCTTGTAAACGGTGTATGCCTTACCGCTGTGCATTTCGGCGCTGCCTGCTTTACCGCCGATGTTATGGCGGAAACGCTGGATAAATCCAACCTGGGCAGTTTGAAAACGGGTGACAGGGTGAATCTGGAAAGGGCGCTGCGTCTAAGCGACAGATTGGGAGGACACCTGGTCAGCGGGCATATTGACGCGGTGGGTAAAATAGCAGGGACGCAGAGACATGACATAGCTACCTTGATCGAAATAAAGGCTCCCGCCATAGTTTTGCGTTACATTATTAAGAAGGGATCTGTTGCTATTGACGGGACCAGTCTCACTGTAGTGGATTTGGCGCCGGACAGCTTCCAGGTCTCGCTAATCCCGCACACAGCCCATATGACAACCCTGGGTTTCAAAAAAACGGGAGATACAGTTAATCTTGAAGGTGATATGATCGGGAAGTATGTTGAGAAGTTAATGAACCTGCAAGAAAATAAAGCTGGTAAATCAAATCTGAGCATGAGCTTTTTAGCCGAACATGGCTTCGTCTAAAGAAAAACAAATATACAAACATCAACAATGTCAGAGATGACAAGGGGGCAGTTAAATGAAATTCAACACAATCGAAGAAGCTATTGAGGACATCAAGCAGGGTAAAATCATCGTTGCGGTTGATGACGAAGACCGTGAAAACGAAGGCGACCTGATCATGGCGGCTGAAATGGTAACGCCTGAAGCAATCAATTTTATGGCTGTCCATGGCCGCGGGCTGATCTGTCTTCCCGTCACGGGAGAACGTCTTGATGAACTTGAACTGCCGGCAATGGTTACCAACAATACTGATCCCCATGCCACTGCCTTTACCGTCTCAATCGACGCTAAAGGATGTACGACCGGTATCTCTGCTTTCGAAAGGGCTATGACCGTCAAGGCTGTTTTGGATCCCAATACTAAACCTTCGGATCTGCAGCGTCCGGGCCATATTTTCCCGCTGCGCGCAAAAGAAGGTGGCGTGCTGCGGCGTGCCGGCCACACCGAGGCTACTGTTGATCTGGTTAAACTGGCAGGACTGTACCCGGCGGGGGTGATCTGCGAGATTATGAAGGAAGACGGTACCATGGCCAGAGTGCCTGAACTCATGGAGTTTGTTAAGACCCATAATTTAAAAATCATCACTATCGCTGATCTGATCATGTACAGGCGCCGTGTTACAAAACTGGTGCGGCGGGTTGATGACGCCAAGCTGCCTACGATATACGGTGAATTCACAGCTGTGGCTTATGAAAGCCTTCTTGACAACAAGGGCCATATCGCCATGGTCATGGGCAATCTGGAAGAAGTTGAGGCGCCGCTGGTGCGGGTACACTCGGAGTGCCTGACCGGTGATGTTTTAGGTTCAATTCGCTGCGACTGCGGCGACCAACTGACCCGCGCCATGGAAATGATTGCGGAGGAGGGTGTGGGGGTTCTTCTGTATATGCGGCAGGAAGGAAGGGGCATCGGCCTTTTAAATAAAATTAGGGCTTACAACCTCCAGGATCAGGGCAAAGACACGGTAGAGGCTAACTTGGCGCTTGGTTTCCCTGCCGACTTGCGGGATTACGGACTTGGAGCGCAGATCCTGTCTGATCTGGGTCTTAAAAAGATTAGATTGATCACCAACAACCCGCGTAAAATTGCCGGCCTTGAAGGCCACGGGCTGCAGGTTGTAAAGCGGGTGCCGATCGTAATCCGCCCCGGCAAAAACAACAGCTTTTATCTTGCCACCAAGCAGAAAAAGCTGGGCCACCTGCTGAACATAAGCGAGCGCTAACAAAAACAAGACGTGGGAAATGGGACGTGGGAAAAAGTGAGACAAGGGGACGGTTCTCTTGCCTCACTCTTCCAAATAATTATGTGCAAAAAAAGCCATTGGAGGGAGATAACTTATGCCAAAACTATACGAAGGACACTTACTTGGTCAGGGACTTAAATTCGGGCTGATAGCGGGTCGTTTTAATGAGTTTATTACCAACAAACTTATGAGCGGCGCCCTGGACGCGCTTAACCGGCACGGGGTGCAGGGAAGTGATATTGAGGTGGCCTGGGTGCCCGGTGCGTTTGAAATACCTTTCGTCGCCGGCAAAATGGCTGCCATGAAAAAATACGACGCGGTTATCTGTCTGGGTGCGGTTATCCGGGGCGCAACTCCGCATTTTGACTATGTAGCCGGCGAGGTAGCCAAGGGTGTGGCCAGGGTTGGACTGGAAAGCGGTGTCCCCACCATATTCGGTGTTATCACCGCCGACACCATAGAGCAGGCTATCGAGAGGGCTGGCACAAAGGCCGGGAATAAGGGCTGGGACGCGGCTGTAACCGCGATCGAAATGGCGAATCTGCTGAAGAATATGAATGAAGCCTAAAAAATAAAAAACGGCAGTCGCCGCTTTTTAAAAAATTTACTTATATGGCACGCTGGACCTTGCCGCTTCTCAGACAGCGGGTGCATACCAGCACTCTCCTGGGAGTGCCGTCAATGATGGCTTTGACCCGTTGCAGGTTCGGGGACCAGGTCCTTTTGGTGCGAATATGTGAGTGACTGAGTTTAATACCGACGACAATGCCTTTGCCGCATACATTGCAAATTCTGGCCATGAAAAACACCTCCTTTGAAACCACTCCTTCATTCTACCAAAAAACGTTTTAGGCTGCAAGGGCGGATTCTACAGCGGGTGGCTTGAGAGGACTCTTATGGTGGACAATTTTTTGAAGAAACCGGTCCAGAGCATTAAAATGGTAGGGCCGCGGCGGGCTGCAACCTTGCAAAAGCTGGGCATATTCACAATCAAAGACCTGTTATACCACTTTCCCAGGTGTTTCGAGGACCGGACCCGGCTGCGCCCGGCAGGCGCCTGCGCGCAAGGGGAAGCAGCCACAGTACGGGGGACTGTTCTTGCTGTTCAGGATTTGAAACCAAGGCCTGGTTTAACTATTACCAAACTGGCCGTGCACGACGGGGTTGGTATTTTTTATGCCGTCTGGTTTAACCAGCCATTTATTAAGAAGAACCTCCCCCGGGGCACGAATCTTTTTATAACCGGCAAGGTGGAAAAAAGTTTTGGCGCTACTCAGGTAATAGTAGAGGATTATGAGGTGGATGACGGGCAGGACAGCTTGAGCGCCGGACGCCTGGTCCCTGTCTACCCTCTGGCCGCGCAGCTGAACCAGCGCCTGCTCCGGCAAATGGTAAAAACGGCGCTGGACGGGCTCAGCCGTCCAGCTGAATTTCTGCCTGAAGAAATTATAAAGAAATTTTCCTTGTCCCGGTTTGAGGAGGCTGTCTCAAACGCTCATTTTCCCGCCGGGCTAAGCGGCGCCGGGGCGGCCAGACAGCGTTTTATTTTTGAAGAGCTGTTTCTTTTTCAACTGGCCCTGGCAGCCAGACGCAAGGATATCTCCGGCAGGCGAAAGAGCCACCGCTACTTGCCTGAAGGAAAGTTATTGAAATTATTCAAAAAAAACCTGCCCTACCAGCTAACCGCAGGTCAATTAAAAGTATGGGAGGAAATTTCCGGTGACCTGGAGTCCCCGGCGCCAATGAACCGCCTGCTGCAGGGGGACGTGGGCGCCGGGAAAACGGTAATATCGGCCCTGGCACTGCTAAGGGCGGTAGAAAGCGGGCTGCAGGGAGCCTTGATGGCTCCCACCGAAATCCTGGCCGAACAGCATTATTTAGGCATGAAAGACGCCCTGGCACCCATCGGGGTTCAGATAGGTCTGCTGACCGGGGGCATTAAAAAAAGGGATAGAGAAGAGCTGCTTAAAAAGGCCCGTCTTGGTGAATTGAATGTGTTGATCGGCACCCACGCCCTGATCCAGGAAGATGTAGACTTTCAGAAATTGGGTCTGGCGGTGGTTGATGAGCAGCACCGGTTCGGGGTTCGCCAGAGAGCCACTTTAGAACATAAAGGACATTATCCCGACACCCTGGTTATGACTGCGACACCTATTCCCCGCACCCTGGCCCTGACCCTCTACGGTGACCTTGACATTTCAGTGATTGGCGAACTGCCGCCGGGCAGGCGGCCGGTAAAAACATTCGCTGTTTTGCCCAGCGCCCTGCCTAAGGCCTTTAATCTGGTCAGGGAGCAGGCCGGCCTTGGCCGGCAAACTTATATTGTTTGTCCGCTGGTGGAGGAATCAGAAAAAATCGATCTGCAGGCAGCTGTCGACCTGGCGGCAAATCTTACCGGAACAGAATTTAAAGACCTGCGGGTGGGACTTCTGCACGGCAGGATGAAAGCGGAAGAAAAGGATGAAATAATGGCTTCTTTCAGGCGGGGGGAGATAGCTGTCCTGGTTTCAACCACAGTAATCGAGGTGGGAGTGGATGTTCCCAACGCGACGGTGATGCTGATCCTGGACGCAGACCGCTTCGGCCTGGCTCAACTTCACCAGCTCAGAGGCCGGGTGGGACGGAGCGTCCAACAATCTTACTGCATTCTCATTTCCAACCCTAAAACGGAAGAGGGCCGTGCCCGCTTGAAAGCAATGACCAGGACCACTGACGGATTCGTCCTGGCCGAAGAAGATCTGCGCCTGCGCGGGCCGGGCGAATTCTGTGGTACGCGCCAGTCCGGGCTGCCCGAATTTAAAGCAGCCGACCTGCTGCGAGACTGGCAGGTGCTGGAGACTGCGCGGGAGGAAGCCCTGAACTGGGTCAGGCAAGATCCTCTTTTTAAAAAAGCGGAAAGCCAGGCGCTGCTCGGGGAGATAAAAGAAAGATTTGGCGCCG
>CAZIYV010000054.1:0-19106 GCA_964543575.1 uncultured Pelotomaculum sp. | reverse complement strand
AAGAGATCAAAACCGTTGGAGGCATTACCTTTGCCCAAAGGCCACAAACAGCGAAATTTGACAGTATGCCGCTCAATGCTATCGCTACCGGTGTCGTAGATTTTGTCTTATCATCAGAAGAAATAGCCTGTGAACTGGTTGGAATCGCTCGTACCAGTTTCTTTGACACTAAAGCGGCAGAAACCGGCAGGATATTTTCTGCCGGGGCTGATGAACTCAACCAAATTTTTGCTATACTGCGAAAAGCCAGCGGCACAAACTTTTCCGAGTACAGAGATTTAACCATAAAGCGGCGGATCTTGCGGCGCATGGTCCTGCACAGGATAGATAAGTTGGGCGATTATGTCAACTACCTGCGGGAAAACACAGCGGAAGTCGAGGAACTATATCAAGACATCCTGATCAATGTCACCAACTTTTTCCGGGATCCAGAAGCGTTTGAAACCCTAAGGAAACTGGTCTTTCCGGTTATCATGAAAGACCGGACACCTGAGGAGCCTGTCAGGGTCTGGGTGCCGGGCTGCTCAACCGGCGAAGAAGCTTATTCCATAGCAATTGTGTTGAATGAATTTTTAGAAGATGATACTGTCCATACTCCCATACAGATATTTGCCACGGACATTAATGAGGCGCTGCTCGAAAAAGCACGGGCTGGCATCTATCCGGAAAGCATTAAGGCTGATGTTTCACCTGAGCGCCTGCGCCGCTTCTTTTTTAAGGTGGATGGAGGTTACCAGATTAGTAAGTCAATGCGCGATATGTTCGTTTTTGCCAGGCAGGACATGGTCAAGGACCCGCCTTTTTCCCGGTTGGACCTGATCAGCTGCCGGAATGTGATCATTTATTTCGGGCAGGCTCTGCAAAAGAAGCTTTTTCCGGTTTTCCATTATTCCCTCAAGCAAAAAGGGTTTCTTTTCCTGGGATCGTCGGAATCCATTGGCCCTTTTGCAAACCTGTATAACCTTGTGGACAAAAAAAGCAGGATTTATATGAAAAAGTCTGTTGCAACTCCTTTAATCCAGTTTGACGCGAGCGAATATACGGCAGCGGCATCTGAAAAGATCGAGAGTACCAGCCTGAAGGCCCAGGTTGCTGGTTTGAAATTTAGCGTGTTTGAAGAAGCAGACCGTATTGTCCAGAGTAAATATACCCCGCCCGGTGTTGTTATTAACAGTGACCTGGAAATTATTCAGTTCCGGGGACGTACTGGATCTTATCTTGAACCCGCATCCGGAACCCCGAGCCTCAAGCTTTTTAAAATGATCCGGGATGGTTTGTCGCTTGGACTGAACAGCGCTATTAAACAGGCGAAAAAGGAGAATAGCCCGGTCAGAAAAGAAGGACTGCAGGTCAGTTACAATGGCCGCGTCAACCTTGTCAATATTGATGTGATCCCTATCAGTGAACCAAATAAGAAAGATAAACATTTCCTGATATTATTTGAGGAAGTTGTTTGCCGATCCCAGCCTGCAGGGAAGAAATCTAAAAAGGCTGAGGCGGGGTTGGACCAGGTGACGATAGGGGACGAAAACAACGAGCCAAATAGATTGGAACATGAGCTTAGCGCAACCAAAGAGTACCTGCAATCGGTTATTGAACAGTATGAGTTAGCCAATGAGGATCTCCGGGCAGCTTACGAAGAAATTCAATCCAGCAATGAAGAATTGCAAAGCATGAATGAAGAACTGGAAACCGCTAAAGAAGAGCTCCAATCAACCAATGAAGAACTCATGACCTTAAACGATGAAGTGCAAAACCGCAATGATGAAATCAGCAAGGTCAGCAGTGATTTGTATAACCTGTTCCGCAGTATCAATATTGCAGTGATTATGCTCAGTAATAATTTACATATCCGGCGTTTCAACCCCCCTGCGGAAAAGGTTTTGAACCTGATCGCCACTGACGTTGGGCGGCCTGTAACCGATATCAATATAAAATTTGACAATTTAAATTTGGAGCAGGCGATCCTGGAAGTAATCGACACCCTGGTCAGCCAAGAGCAGGAAGTGCAGGACCGTCATGGCTGCTGGTATTCTGTGCAAATCCGCCCTTACCGGACCACGGATAATAAAATAGATGGCGTTGTTATTACCTTTGCCAATATTGATACAGTGAAAAAAAGCCTCGCCTTATCCGAGGAAGCGCGTGCATACGCCGAAGCGGTTGTGGAGACCATGCGGGAACCGCTCCTGATTCTAGACGACGGTTTGCGCATAAAATCGGCGAATAAGGCTTTCTACCAGGCCTTCTTGGTAAAGCCGGAGGAAACAGTGAACCAGACTATTTTTGATCTGGGGAATGGACAGTGGGATATTCCAGAATTACGCATTCTTTTAGAGGAGATTCTTAGTAAAGACACTGTGTTTGAAGGTTTTGAAGTAGCTCACGATTTTCCTCATCTCGGCTATAAGAAGATGCTGGTCAATGCCCGCCGTATTGTCGGCTCGGACGACCAAACAAAATTGATACTTATGGCCATTGAAGACGTGACTAAACGGTAAGGTTGCAGAACTTTTTAATAAGAATCCTCCGGCAGATGATCAGCTTGAATGTAAACACGACGGATGGCCTGCCGGCGCCTGGCAGTAAGATTATCAGGAGGTAAATTTTATGGCTAAGCTTGCAAAGAGTGCCAAAAATGGGACAATGAAGCCAGGTATGTTCCTGCAATTTATGAAAGCATCGTACAAGAATGAAGTCTTCCGCCTCAGAAATGAATTGGAAACTAAGCGGCTGGACCTGGAGGCAAAGTGCCAGACGCTGCAGGAAGCGCTTGAAGAATTGGAGGAATCCCGGAATCGCTATGCGGCTCTATACGACTTTGCCCCGGTGGGTTATGCGACTCTCGATTATAAAGGCTGCATACAGGAGATTAACTTAACAGGCGCATCTTTAATAGGCTGGGATAGGTCGCGATTGATAGGTATGCCTATGTGCGTTTTTGTTGTCAAGAGCGATATGAAGATGTTTCTGGACCATCTGCGCCGTTGCAGGCTGTCCAATGGAAAGGTGATCACGGAATTATGCCTTGCGGCAAAAAGTGGCTCTCCGGTCCAGGTGCAACTCCTGAGCGTCCCGCATATTAGCGCTGGAGGTGACACGTTTCAGTATAAAACTGTGATCACTGATATCACTGAGCGCAAGCTGTCCTATCTGGACCGGTTAAATCTAGTGGGAGAAATGGCAGCCGGTATCGGACATGAGATCAGAAACCCGATGACTACGGTGCGTGGTTTTCTGCAGTTGTACAGGGAAAGAGAGGCGTTTACTCAGTACAAAGACAGCTTTGACCTTATGATTGATGAACTTGACCGGGCAAATTCAATAATCACTGAATTTATCTCTTTGGCCAGGAACAAGATGTTAGATTTAGAAATTCAGAATCTTAATAAAATATTGGAAAACCTGTTTCCCTTAATCCAGGCTGACGCTATGTTATCAAATGCAAATATTATCATGCAGATGGAAGATATTCCCGAATTACCCCTTGATGAAAAAGAAATCAACCAGCTTATTCTAAACCTGGTCCGCAACGGTATAGAGGCCATGGCGTCCGGCGGGAATCTGACTATAAGAACGTATACAGACAGTCAGGAGGTGGTTTTATCAGTGCAGGACCAGGGCAGTGGGATCGAGCCCGGTATGATAGAAAAAATAGGCACCCCTTTCTTCACCACCAAAGATTATGGGACAGGCCTTGGGCTGGCGGTTTGTTACAGTATCGCCGCCAGGCACAACGCTGTAATTAGTATGGAAACCAGTTCCGCGGGCACGACCTTTTTTGTCAGATTTAAGCTATAAAAGAGTAATTGTAAAGAATTCCTTTAAAAGGGCTGTTTTGGTTTAGTTCGTCACGTTGAATTTCGAAATCTTTTAATTTATTTAATAGCAAGGGTTTTGAAGTATAGATGGCACAATCTATTTTGCAAAAAATATTAATATTGCTTACAAGGGCTCTATTTGATGAATTAAAATGTGAATTTTGTTCGCCTGGTAGATCATGTGCTTTTAAATGGCAAGCTTTAAATTCAACTTATTCGGATAACTTTTTCAGGTTAAATATTTTATGGTATTCATAAAATATCCAGTACAAGATCCAATCAGCAAGATATGACCACCAGCTATTCCACCATTGGTGGTAGATCAGGTGGTTTGTAGCATGATAAATTAACTCAAGGCTGATTGACATTCCAGTCCAAATAAACCAGTAGCCGAACATGGACCGGAAAGACCTCTCCTTTGGCAGCCATTGGATAAACAAATATGTTACCACTATATAAACTCCAAAATCATTAAGTAGATATATCAACAAGGGGTGTCCGTTTTGATAATGCCATAGTGTATAATAGTGCATTATGTTATCTGTAATACAACCAAGGAATGAAGCAAGAAGCGCTACGGGGAACAACTCTCTCCAACGCTTTTTATCGGCTAACAAAATCCAGAGAATCCATGCTATGATAAAAATAGCTACATGAAACAATTAAATCACCTTTCCCCAGAACTTTTTGCCGTCAGGCATAACGCTAGCCCTACTGCCATTATTCCCCTGTAATTTAGTTTTACCCAAAAATAAAAGAGCCCGGTTTTCACGGGTGGAAGTTGAGGACAACTATTTTAAATGTAGGCCTAATGAATTCGTACCTACGTCAACTAGGGTTTAATCCGCGTAATGAGCAGCCTAACGTCCCGGACCGTATGAAGAATCAGCGCCGCCATGATCACAGCGGCCAGTAAGAAAATAAAGAGGAGAAAAATCTTAAAGTTAAGGCTGATTAAACCCGTGTCCCGGAAATACCGGGTAACTGCCATGACCGGCGCCGCTGTTTCTTCCAGAGGGCCTGCCCACGTGCAGGCCAGATACGTATATAGTCCGGCGAGGCAGGTATGACAGACACGTGCAACAACAAACGGCAGCATTCTGATGTCGGTTTCCGCAATCATGCTTGCTGCCTGGGCATGGACCGAAAGGCCGCTCCAGGCCAGGATCATCCCTACCGCAACCACCTGCTGCGTCAGCGGCGCTGCGGCCTCACTGGCCAATCTGGAGCCTATGGTCATTTCAAAGAAACCGCTGCCAAGCGCTGGTAAAATGTCTGGAGAAAAACCCAGCGGCAGAAGTAAAACACCCAGAGAGTGTGCTATAGCTTCAATAATCCCGGCCGCGCTCATAAGCCTTATGATTACGGCGAAAAGAATGATGAAACCACCTATATTGAGCAGGTTTGTGATTGAATTTTTTACAGCGTCTCCCATGATTTTACCCACAGGCCTGTTTTCCTGTCTTTGCAGCAGCAGCAGCTTTCTAAAAGCCTGTCTCACCACCCCGCGATCGCTTGCGGGTAGTTCAGCCAGGCGCTCGGGATCACCACCGGCGTAAAAGCGCAGGATCAGGCCCAGGGTCAGGTTGGACAGATAATGCGCGCCGGCTATGAGTACGCCCAAACCGGGGTTGTTGAACATCCCGACCGAAACAGCAACCAGCATGAAGAGAGGGCTGGAGTTATTGGTGAAGGACATCAGTCGTTCGGCCTCCACCCTGGTGCACAGGCCGTCTGAGCGCAGCCTGGCGGTTAGCATGGCGCCTATGGGATAACCTGAGGTAAAGCCTACGGCCATTACAAAAGAGCCGGCGCCGGGCACCCTGAAAAGGGGGCGCATAACCGGCTCTAAGAGCACACCCATAAAATGGACCACGCCAAAACTCATAAGAAGTTCGGAAGCTATAAAAAAGGGCAGGAGTGAAGGGAATACTATATTCCACCAGGTTTTTAGTCCTGTGACAGAACCTTCAAAGACAATGCGGGGGTTATAAATCATTGCGGCTGTAAACGCCAGCGCCAATACTGTCCAACCCAGGCGATTGAAGTCTTTGCGGTTGGTGTTTTTAAATTTGAAAGACAGAGCTCTAACCAATAAAATTCGCCCCTTTATGGACAGCCTAGGAAAAGTATATGGTGCGGGGTGTGCTTAAATGAATCAAAAAGGAAAATTCTTGACAAAACACCGCCTTCTTAATATAATTTGTTGTGTTGAATTCGGAGTGATATATTGTGCTGCAGCTTAATGTTGCCAGACTAAAAAGGTCTCCAGGGGATACAGAGCGTTTTGACCTGCTGGATCATTTACCCCAGCTGGAATTCTCCGGGGAGATGATAAGCTTTGTTGAACCGGTTAAAGCCCTGCTGTCTGCCTTAAATACCGGCAAAACCCTTGCGGTGACAGGGAAAGTCAGCGGAAAACTAGAGCTCAAGTGCGGTCGTTGCCTGGGGTCCTTTGTTTATGAATTTGAAGTACCTTTTGAAGAAAACTATACCTTGGCTAAGGAAACACCGGCTGAGGATCTTATTCCTTTCTCTGGAGATTTTCTGGACGTGACGCCGGAAGTTGAAAAGAGTATCTATCTCGCTTTGCCTATGAAAACTTTATGTAATGAGGAATGCTTGGGGCTGTGCCCCAAATGCGGTCGAAATCTTAACGAAGGCAATTGTGGTTGCGTCGACGAAGAATTTGACCCGCGTTTAGGTGTCTTAAAAGAACTCTTGAAGAAAGATTAGAGCCGGATTCATAAGACCTAAAGTGCGAATAAATTCGCACTCTAAGGAGGTGTGTAAAATATGGGAGTACCAAAAAGGAAGTCTTCCAAACAGCGTGGCAGGCAAAGGCGTGCCGCAAATATGAAACTAGAAGTTCCCGCATTGGTTAATTGCCCGCAATGCCATGCTCTGGTTGTGCCGCACCACCTGTGCTCCGAGTGCGGGTACTATAAAGAGAGGGAAGTCATTGCCGCAAAATAAGACAAATACTAAAGCATTATTAATAAGCTCACTATCCAACGACAGGAGCTTATTTTTTTTCCATTTACTTGCAAATCAACTGAATGTACATTATACTATATTTAGTACCTGGTACTAAATTTTTTGTTGATATTTGACAATGGTGAGATTATGGGTGGATTGAGTATGAGCAAATTGGAAAGGCAGCAGCGCCTGGCCCGATATCTGGAAAGCGACCCCTTCCTTACGGATGAGGATCTGGCACAGATCTTAAAGGTAAGTGTTCAGACCATCAGGTTGGACAGGTTTGAACTGAAAATACCTGAGCTGAAGGAAAGGCTGAAGAACGTGGCCAAGGGCGTCGTTACGCTGCCCAGAACGCTGTCCGGCAGGGAATTGATGGGTGAACTGGTTGATTTGGATGTAGGCAGTTCGGGAATGTCTATTTTGCCTGTCGGAACCGATATGACTTTGAGTAAAACCCGGTTTTTAAGAGGTCATCATTTGTTTGCCCAGGCTAACTCACTGGCTGTGGCGGTAATTGACGCCGAGGTTGCTTTAACCGGGATCGCCAGGGTCAGCTTTAAACGTCCGGTTGTATGCGGCGAGAAAGTTCTGGCGAGAGCGGTTATTAAAATAAAAAAAGGCAATAAATACATGGTGAAAGTTACCTCATACGTAAAAGATGAAGTTGTATTTCAGGGCAGGTTTCTAATTTTCGCGGAACTTGAGGAGGTCGTGCCGCAGTGAAAATAGCTGTGGATGCAATGGGTGGGGACTTTGCTCCCCGGGAAATAATAAAAGGCGCTCTCCAAGCCGCGGCAGAATACGGCATAGAGGTAATCCTGGTAGGGGATGAAGCACAGATTAACGCTGAGCTGGCGGGCAATAACTCCAGTGGGATGGTATCTGTGGTTCACGCCTCCGAGGTGATCAGTATGGGCGAACATCCGGCTGTCGCCGTGCGCCGCAAAAAGAACTCCTCAATTGTCAGGGCTACCAGGCTGGTTAAAGAGGGGGAGGCTGACGCTGTGGTATCGGCGGGCAGCACCGGCGCCGCTATGGCCTCGGCATTGCTGAACATGGGCAGGATTAAAGGTATTGACCGTCCCGCTATTGCCGGTGTACTGCCTAACGAGAAGGGTTATACGGTTCTTTTAGACGTTGGCGCCAATGTTGACTGCAAGCCCCAGCACCTGCTTCAGTTCGGGATTATGGGCTACCAGTACGCAAAAAAGATTCTTGGCAATACCAGCCCACGGGTCGGGCTTTTAAGCAACGGTGAAGAAGATACTAAAGGGAATGAAACCACCCTGGCCGCTTTTCCACTCCTTAAGGGCGCGGGGATCAATTTTATTGGTAATGTTGAGGGAAGGGACATTTTCGAAGGGACCGCAGATGTGGTTGTATGTGACGGTTTTGCGGGGAATGTTGTGCTTAAAGCCGGGGAAGGCATGGCCAGGATGCTTTTGAAAATGATGAAAGAGGAGATTGCTAAAAGCTTACTGGCTAAAATGGGTACATTGATGGCCGGGCCCGCTTTGAAATGTTTGCAAAAGCGTTTGGATTACGCCGAGTATGGGGGTGCTCCCTTGCTGGGTGTTAACGGAGTGTCGGTGATCTGCCATGGCAGTTCCAGAGCCAAAGCGCTAAAAAACGCCATTAGAGTTGCCAGGGAGTCGGTGGATAACCGGCTGGTCGAAGCAATCAGTCTGAATATAGAAAGTATAAAAACCAAGGGGGTTTGTGGGAATCTTGCCGAAGGAATTGATTAACGTGGGAATTGCCGGTATCGGGACTTACTTGCCCGACCGGGTTCTTACGAATGCTGATCTTGAAAAGATTGTTGATACAAGTAACGAGTGGATCCTGGCCCGGTCGGGGATCCGGGAAAGGCGCATTTCCTCACCGGAGCAGGCGACATCCGATATGGCTGCCGCCGCCGGGCTGAAGGCTCTGGCTGACGCGGGAGTGCCTGCTGAAGATGTGGACCTGATTATCGTGGCCACCAATACGCCTGACATGCTTTTCCCTGCAACTGCCTGCCTGGTACAGGACATGATTGGCGCGAAAAAGGCCGGCGCCTTTGACCTGGCCGCCGGTTGTACCGGTTTTGTCTACGCCATGTCGGTTGGCAGCCAGTTTATTGCCGCCGGTTCCTGTAAAACAGTTCTGGTCATAGGATCTGAAAATTTATCGAAAGTTCTTAACTGGCAGGACCGCAGGACCTGTGTTCTTTTTGGCGACGGCGCCGGGGCGGTTGTCCTCAAGCCCGCGCCTGAAGGCAGCGGCATCCTTTCCTTTAAACTGTGGGCGGATGGCTCCAGCAGCTCGATTTTAAGACAGCCTGCCGGGGGATCAAGGCTTCCCGCTACCTGCCAAACTGTCGAAGAAAATCTGCACTATCTTCAGATGAAGGGCCGGGATGTGTTTAAATTCGCAGTCAGGATAACCGCCAAAGCTGCTATAGAAGTTCTTGGCGCCGCCGGTCTGGAAACATCTGATATAGACTTGTTCGTACCGCACCAAGCTAATGTGAGAATTATTGACGCCGCCGCTAAAAGGCTGGGTTTGCCACCTGAAAAAGTGCTGATTAATGTGGACCGTTACGGCAACACCTCAACAGCCTCAATTCCCATTGCTCTGGAAGAAGCTGTGCGGGACGGCCGGATCAAAAAAGGCGACAATGTGCTGATGGTGGGATTTGGGGCGGGTTTGACCTATGGGGCGGCGGTCATCAAGTGGCAGTAAATATATAAAATTATGTGTATAGATATAGGGGGAGAGCTAATGATCCGGACAGTGTTATGTGAATTACTGGATATAGAATACCCGATAATTCAGGGCGGCATGGCCTGGGTTTCCACTGCGGAACTAGCCGCGGCCGTTTCAGAAGCGGGCGGTCTGGGTGTGATAGCCTCCGGTACAGCTACGCCGGAATGGCTGAAAGCACAGCTGCAAAAAGCCAGAGCGCTTACCCAAAAGCCATTTGGTGTTAACGTAATGCTTCTATCTCCATTTGTGAACGAACTCATGGCAGTTTTAAGAGATGAGCCTGTGGCGGTGGTAACTACTGGGGCCGGCAATCCCGGCAAATATGTGCCCTCGCTGCGGGAAGTGGGGACAAAGGTTATCCCTGTCGTTTCCTCGGTGGCTTTGGCCAAAAGACTAACCCGTGCCGGAGTGGACGCGCTGATTGCTGAGGGGATGGAATCAGGTGGCCATGTTGGTGAACTGACAACCATGGCTCTGGTGCCGCAGGTGGTGGACGCTGTTGATATTCCGGTCATAGCTGCCGGTGGTATTTTTGACGGCAGGGGACTGGTGGCGGCCCTCGCCCTGGGGGCGGTCGGTGTGCAGATGGGCACCCGTTTTATGTGCGCCAGTGAGTGTACCGTTCATCCCAGAGTCAAGGGACTTGTGATTAAATCAAAGGACAGGGATACCATACTTACAGGTGTTTCTACCGGGCACCCGGTACGCGCCCTGCGCAATAA
Organism: uncultured Pelotomaculum sp.; assembly: GCA_964543575.1. GTDB lineage: Bacteria > Bacillota > Desulfotomaculia > Desulfotomaculales > Pelotomaculaceae > Pelotomaculum_B. The sequence continues at coordinate 8,833 of CAZIYV010000054.1, read as the reverse complement.
GTTAACCAGGAAGTTCGAAGAAATGGAGAAAAACAACACGCCGCCGGAAGAGCTGGAGAAGCTGGGATCCGGCAGTCTCAGGCTGGCTATGGTGGAAGGAGACATCGAATTTGGCACTGTTATGGCCGGTCAAATTTGCGCTATGGTCAACCAGGTCCTGCCTGCCCGTGATATAATTATGGATGTGGTGGAAAGTGCCGGTGTGGTATTAGATCGCTTGAATCAACAGGTGGTGAAGACAAAATGAAAAAAATAGCCTTTGTTTTTCCAGGTCAGGCCTCTCAGTATGTAGGCATGGGCAAAGAGCTCTGCCAGGACTTTCCTGAGGCGGCGGCGATTTTTAAGAGAGCGGATGAGGCGCTGGGTTTCTCTTTATCAACCCTGTGCTTTGAAGGCCCTGAAGAAGAACTGAATTTAACCGCGAACACTCAGCCCGCTGTCTTAACAACCAGCCTGGCCTGCCTCGAAGTGTTGAACAGTGCGGGCGGCCCCGTGCCTTTCGCGCTGGCCGGACACAGCCTGGGGGAATACTCTGCCCTGGTAGCCGCCGGCTCGCTGGAGTTTGAGGACGCTGTCCGCCTGGTCAGAAAACGGGGACAGTATATGCAGGAGGCCGTGCCTTTAGGTGAAGGAGGCATGGCGGCGGTTATGGGACTTGCCAGTGAAGCGGTGGTGGAAGTGTGCCGGAAAGCTTCAGAGCTTGGCGTTATTGAGGCTGTTAACCTGAATTGCCCCGGGCAGGTGGTTGTGGCGGGGGATATGGCAGGGCTTAAAGCTGTTCAGCCACTGCTTAAGGAAGCCGGCGCCAGGCGCTTTGTACCGCTGCCGGTAAGCGCTCCTTTTCATTCCAGCCTGATGATCCCCGCCGGGGACAAACTGGCCAGTGATTTAGATCATGTTGTCATCGGAGATCCAAAGGTCCATGTAGTGGCAAATGTCAGCGCTGACCTGGTCCTTACGGGAGCAGAGGTAAAAGATGCACTGATCAGGCAGGTATACAGCCCCGTGCGATGGGAAGAAACTATTTTGCGGCTGCTTGCACTGGGCGGTGAAATTTTTATCGAAGTTGGTCCCGGCAAGGTATTGGGCGGCCTGATTAAAAAAATCAGCCGTGAAGTAGTAATAAGTAATGTTGAAGATAGATCAACTTTGGAAAAAGTCCTTGCGTTAACCAGGGAGGTTAGCTAAAATGGTTCTGAACGGTAGAATTGCCATTGTTACGGGAGCTTCCCGCGGTATAGGGCGGGCTATTGCCAAAACACTGGCCCAAAAAGGGGCGGGGGTGGTTTTAAACTTCGCCAGCAATACCGGCGCGGCGGCCCAGACAGCACAAGAAATCACAGATGCGGGCGGCAGAGTGCTGACCTTTCAGGCCAACGTGGCGGAATCTGACGAGGCTGCCGCTCTGGTAAAAGCCTCTGTTGCTGAGTTCGGCCGGGTTGATATTTTGGTTAATAATGCCGGCGTCACCAGGGACAGCCTGATTTTTCATATGAAAGATGAAGACTGGGATAAGGTGCTGGGTGTAAGCCTTAAAGGAGCCTTTAACTGCACCAGGGCAGTCGCCCGGGGCATGCTAAAAAACCGCTACGGCAGAATAATCAACATCAGCTCTGTGGTAGGGTTGATTGGCAACAGCGGCCAGGCCAACTACTGTGCGGCCAAAGCCGGTTTAATCGGTTTTACCAAGGCTATGGCCAGGGAACTTGGCTCGCGCAATATAACTGTGAACGCCGTGGCGCCCGGGTTCATTTCAACAGAAATGACAGCCGGGCTGCCGGAAAATGTTAAGGAAACAATGCTGTCGCAGATTCCACTAAAAAGGTTTGGCGGACCGGAAGAGGTAGCTGAACTGGTTGCCTTTCTGGCCTCAGACGCCGCCGGGTATATTACCGGACAGACCATTGCGGTGGACGGTGGGATGGCGGGTGTCTAATAAGTTTGATTTTAAAGTATCGGAAGGGGGTGATTTTTGACATGGCAATTATTGATAAGGTTAAGTCAATTATTGTTGAGCAGCTTGGGGTTGAGGAAGAGGACGTAAAAATGGAGTCATCCTTCGTCGATGACCTGGGGGCCGACTCTTTAGATATTGTTGAACTGGTAATGGCTTTGGAAGAAGAGTTCGACCTGGAAATACCTGATGAAGACGCTGAAAAAATAAGGACAGTAGGCGAGGCGGTAAAATATATCCAGGAGCATCAGTAAATCATTATTTCAGGTGCGAGTCCCGGGTGGAAACCTCGGGACTTTTTTGAAGAGGAGGAATTATTCTTGCTAAAGAGGGTTGTAATTACCGGCCTGGGAATTGTATCCCCGGTTGGTACGGGCCTGGAAAAGTTCTGGTCTTCTTTAACTACCGGGATTTCCGGGGTCGGGCCGGTAACCAGGTTCGATCCGGCCCAATTCGGCACTAAAATAGCGGGAGAGGTGAAGGACTTTGAGCCGACCCGTTATATTGGCAAAAAAGAGGCAAGGCGTATGGACCGTTTCACCCAGTTTGCGGTGGCAGCCACTGAAATGGCTTTGCAAGACGCCGCCCTTGATTTAGAGGTGGAAAACAGGGACAGGATCGGGGTTATTTTAGGCTCCGGCGTCGGTGGTATTGAGACGCTTGAAGAACAGACCAGAGTCCTCGCTGAAAAAGGGCCCGGGCGAGTTAGTCCCTTTTTCGTGCCGATGATGATTGCCAATATGGGAGCGGGGCAGATTGCCATAAGCCATTGCCTGAGAGGGCCAAACATCACCAGCGTTTCGGCGTGCGCATCCAGCAGCAATGCCATTGGGGACGCTTTTAAAATGCTGCAGTACGGCCGGGTGGATGTGATGATCAGCGGGGGCAGTGAAGCGGCGATAACACCTCTGGCCATGGCCGGATTCATTTCTATGAAAGCCATGTCCACCCGGAATGAGGAACCGGAGAAGGCCAGCCGGCCTTTTGACGCCGAACGGGACGGTTTTGTGATAGGTGAAGGGTCAGCTATACTTGTGCTGGAAACCCTGGAACACGCCCTGAGCAGAAACGCCAGGATTTATGCCGAGATAGTCGGCTACGGCAGCACCTGTGACGCTTACCACATGACAGCGCCCGACCCGACAGGACACGGTGCGGCCAACTCAATGAAGGAAGCTCTATTGGACGCCGGAATTGAACCAACTGCTGTGGATTATATTAATGCCCATGCTACCGCCACACCCCCGGGTGATAAAGCTGAAACCCTGGCCATAAAGAATATATTTGGGCAGCACGCGTACAAACTGGCTATAAGCTCAACAAAATCAATGACCGGGCACCTCCTGGGAGCTTCAGGCGGCCTGGAAGCGATAGTATGTATTTTGACCATCGTCAATGGGGTTATTCCACCTACTATCAACTACGAACAGCCGGACCCGGATTGTGACCTGGACATAGTCCCCAACACCGCCAGGGCAGCTTACGTAAACGTTGCCATGTCTAATTCTTTTGGCTTTGGTGGTCATAACGCCACGCTGGTTTTTAAAAAGTACCGGCTCTAAGGAAAGGGGACACACCTCAATTTGGGGCAGGTCTCTGGGGCTGAGGAATGTCCCCAATTTATAGTGGGAATGATAAATTTTCTAATAATTTATTAAATATAACCTTATAGTGGTGATACCGGTGGTTAGAACTAAAGAGCATTTGGACAGTCTGAAAAAGAGACTTGGTTTGTACTGGCGCGATTTGGACCTGCTGACGCAAGCCTTAACACACAGCTCTTTTACCTATGAAAGCCGCCAGAACAGCTCTGAAAACAATCAGCGTCTTGAGTTTCTGGGTGACGCTGTATTGGGTTTGGCGGTCAGCGATTACCTCTATCGCAATAATCCTTACCGTGACGAGGGGGAACTGACCAAAATGCGCGCGGCGCTGGTATGCGAACCTTCCCTGGCAAGAATGGCAAGAGAACTGGAGCTTGGCTATTGTTTAAGCATGGGAAAAGGGGAGGAGCGCTCCGGCGGCAGGGAGCGTCCTTCAATTTTGGCTGACGCCTTCGAAGCACTGTTGGGCGCCGTATATCTGGACCAGGGACTTGAAAAGGCCAGTAAGCTGGCCATCCAGTTTCTCATGCCAGTGATTATTGATGTCCTGGAAGGGCGCCTGGACAGGGATTACAAGACTGAATTACAGGAGTTTGTCCAGCAGCGCGGCAGTGAACAGGTCCAATATGTAATTCTGAAAGAAGAAGGGCCGGATCATCATAAAATATTTACGGCAGGCGTGATTTATAAAGGTGATTTGGTCGGCAGCGGATCCGGTCGCTCTAAAAAAGAAGGCGAACAGCAGGCCGCCAAGTCAGCGCTGTTGGATTTGAGACGTGAGATATGAGACGTGGGTATATCCTGCATTCCTAATTTGGTTTCTGCAAATGAGACAGGAGAACCGTCCCCTTGTCTCACGTTGTTCGAATAAATTCGAACCTACAAATTTGGTCGTCAGATGTTAGATTTTTGTGGGTCCGGATTTATCCGGATTGGGATAAGAGACAAGACGCGGGGAAAATGAATGATCCTATTTTTTATTATGCTAAAGAGGAATACCCTGATTCTCACGTCTCACGTCCCAAATCCCACGACTCAATAGGAGGCAACAACATGGGTTTATTCAGCCGTTTAAAAGAAAGTATTAGTGGTGGGCCGCAGCAGGCTGCCGCTGCTGACGAACCAAAACAAGAAGCAGTGGTGGAAAAGCCGGGTTTTTTGGGGCGTCTAAAAGAAAGTCTGACGAAAACCAGGCAGGGTTTTGTAGAAAAGATCGACAATCTGGTCCACCGGAGCAAAAAAATAGATGAAGATTTATATGAAGAACTGGAAGAAATTCTCATACAGGCTGATGTGGGAGTAAACACTGCCATGGAGTTGGTTGAGAAAACACGCCGCACAGTTAAAGAAAGACGTGTGGATGATGCCGGTGAGCTTAAAGCCATATTAAAAGAACACATTAGAGATATGCTTGGCGCCGAAACAGTTCCTTTGAATATTACAGATGAAACTCCCACGGTAGTAATGGTAGTGGGTGTTAACGGTGTAGGAAAGACTACCACCATCGGCAAACTGGCGCACTTTTACAAGTCCCGGGGGGCCAAAGTGCTTCTGGGCGCGGCCGACACCTTTAGGGCCGCGGCCATCGACCAGTTGGAAATATGGGCCGAACGTGTCGGGATTGAAATAATTAAGCACCGGGAGGGGGCCGATCCCGCGGCTGTGGCTTTTGATTCCCTGCAGGCGGCGAAAGCGCGCCGGGCTGATCTGCTGATTATTGATACAGCCGGCAGGCTGCACACAAAGGCCAACCTTATGGAAGAATTGAAAAAAATCAGCAGGGTGCTGGACCGCGAAATGACCGGCGCGCCTCACGAGGTGCTTTTGATCTTAGACGCCACTACCGGTCAGAATGCGGTCAACCAGGCCAGGCTGTTTGGCGAAGCCGTCGGCATAACAGGTATAGCTTTGACCAAGCTGGACGGGAGTTCCAAGGGAGGAGTTGTTATTGCGGTAAAAAGAGCCCTCGATATTCCTGTTAAATTAATCGGCATAGGAGAGAGCCTGGATGACTTGAGGCCTTTTTCACCGGAGGATTTTGCGGACGCACTTTTTGACGAATAACAACGCTTGGTCGTGGGACGTGAGACGTGAGACGTGAGTATATCCTGCATTCCTTTAGGGTCAAGATGTTCGAGTAAAGTTGAACCTACAATTTCAGTTGTCGGTCGTAAGACGTCGGACGTCGGTATATTCTGTATTTCTTTGGGATCTTTAGCCGGTAGGTTCGAATTTATCCGGATATATTGCGTAAATAAATAAACACCTCGAATTGGGGATAAGAGACAAGACGCGGGAAATGGTCTTGTTTTTTTATTATGCTGCCCGTCATTCACCATCTATCTTATATTTTTCACATTCCCGGGAAACATTATTAAAAAAGCATGTTAGGAGAACTTTCTGACCGCGCAAAGTTTACAGTTCCAGTCACAGAAGTTTTTACAGGTTGGCTTAAAATGTTTTATTTTATGAGAGGAAGGTATAACTTGCCTGAATATGCCTGGCTTATCAGCGCTGCTGCAGCTTGGATTATTTTCTTCTTGCTGGTGGACTGGTCCCGGCTGAAATACACGTTGTGGGGCGGCCTGTCTGTTGCCGGCCTACAGTTGATGGTGGATAGCGGTGCAATAAATATGCACCTGTACCGTGTTATTTATCTGGTAAAATTTTTAGATTCATCAGTTTTTTTTACTTTTGGCGTAGTCTTTGTGGTAGGCGTTTTGTTCGCCCAGACGCTGCCGTCCTCCCGCTGGCTGCAGGCTCTTGATATCCTGGTAACTACCACCCAGTTTTGCTTGCTGGAGTTCCTTTTTATAAAAATAGGGGTCCTGGAGTATCTCAATTGGAACCAGGCGGCCAGTACGGTAATTAACTTTCTGGCTATTATCAGCTATGCCTGGCTGGTAGATTCTTTAGGGCTGAACAGGGCAGGCCGCAGGGGGAAAGAGGTAAGTAAGTTATGAGTCTACTGGAGTTTTCTTCATATGCAATTTTAATAGGTATATCAGTTTTTGCCTGGTTTAAATTCTTATCCAGATTTCAGCGGTAATTTGCAGCCGCTGAAGGTAAAGTGAATGACTTCTGCTCCGGATTGTAAAATAAAAGGTCAGGGGGGATGTATTCTTGCTGGGGTGGTTTAAACGTCAAAAAAAGCAGCCTCTTGCGGAAGAAAGTGAACAAATTATTATAAATGAGGCCGTCAAGTTTAACGAAACGGCTTTTATGGCAGTTGACACGGAACCTGAAACTCCTGGTGCAAAAGCTATTGGCAGGCGACTCAGAAATGCCGTGGCTGACGCGTCGGTAAAGGGTCTCAGGGCCGGATTGCTGGCATTTTTTGAATCACTTTCAAGTAACATAAAAAAAGGCCTGAAATAATCCGGGGTCAAAAAACGCACCTGCCACATTAGGCAGGTGTCATCTGTTAAAGTCTGAATTTGCAGGTTAATAATTTAAAATCTAAAGGTGGTGCTCAGCATGCCGGTTTGCCCTGTATGTAACAGTCTGGCTGTGGCAGAAAAAAATTGTCCCGAATGCGGAAACCCTATGCTTGACGCCGGATTGCTTCAGGATTTCTATGATAACTACAGCGCTTACCTGGATCGGGATGTTTATGAGGATGGATACATGTTTAACGATGAAGAGTACTGTATTCATTTTTTTTACTGCCCCCAATGCCAAATCAATGTTAACCTCGCGGTCAAGAAGGTCGATGAAGACAGTCTGATGGAATAAAAAGAGGAATAGGTTTCGAGTAAGTAGAATAATAGGTTTGATTTGGAAAAACTGCCCTGTCACAGGGAAATGAGGAGGCCTTGAGGTTGGAAGTTAAAATAGCGGTGATAGGCGGTACCGGTGTATATGACCCCAGTATGCTGACTAATACACGTGATGAAACAATAGCGACACCTTACGGTGATGTTGTACTTAAGATAGGCAGCCACAGGGGCAAACTGGTCGCATTTATGAACCGCCACGGGGAGGGGCATGCCATACCGCCCCATCTGGTAAACTACCGTGCCAACATAGACGCGCTGAAAAGGCTCGGGGTGAAAAATATTCTGGCGACAGCAGCCGTTGGTTCGCTTAACCCATTCATGCAGCCCGGACATTTGGTTTTTCCCGACCAGTTTCTGGATTTCACCAAGTCCCGGCAGTATACTTTCTATGACGGCGGCGCTGCGGGAGTGATCCATACCGACATGACCAACCCATATTGCTCCGGTCTCCGGGAGATACTTTCACGAGCCGCGCAGAGCCTGGGTTTTATCTCACACCCGGCTGGTGTTTACGTCTGTTGTGAAGGACCGAGGTTTGAAACTGCTGCTGAGATCAGGATGTACCGTCTTCTGGGCGGCGACCTGGTTGGCATGACAGGTGTGCCCGAGGCTCAGTTGGCCAGGGAAGCCGAAATGTGCTACGCTGCCATCGCCATTGCCACAAACTACGCGGCGGGTATTTCACCCACCAACCTGACCCACATGGAAGTGGTGGAGATGATGAATCAGAACAGCGAAAACATCAAAAAGCTGCTGATGCAAACCATCGTCTGGATAGATCTGGACCGCGCCTGTGAGTGCCACTCTGCGTTAAACGACCCAATGTAAGAACATAAAGGGAGAATAAGGGGAAGAACATGCTGGAAACTATGCGCTGGCTGCCTGACGAAAACTGCCTGGAACTGCTTGATCAAACCAGGCTGCCGCTTGAAACAACTTTCATCAAGTGCCATGCTTACCGTGATGTCGCAGCAGCTATTAAGAGGCTCGCGGTACGTGGCGCTCCGGCTATTGGCGCGGCCGCTGCTTACGGGCTGGTCCTGGCGGCCCAAAAGACGGCAGCTTGTCCCCAGAAAGAGTTTAACGGAATTATGGAGGCGGCTGCCGGTGAGCTTAAAGCTACCAGGCCTACAGCGGTAAACCTGAGCTGGGCGTTGGACCGGTTGCTTGGCAAGTTGCGCGCGGCCGTTTTTCTTGACCGCGCATCAATGGTCAGGCTGCTGTTTGAAGAAGCGCAGGCTATTTATAACGAGGACGTGGCGGGCAACCGCAAGATGGGAGAATACGGGCAGGAGTTGATTCCCCCCAAGGCGAGCATCCTGACTCACTGTAACGCGGGCGCTCTGGCCACGGCAGGTTTTGGCACCGCACTGGGAGTAATCAGGTCTGCCAGCGAGGCCGGAAAAGAAATAAGTGTCTTTGTGGACGAAACAAGGCCTCTTCTGCAGGGAGCAAGGCTTACGGCTTGGGAAATGCTTCAGGATGGGATTCCGGCA